>NZ_JBJJBV010000147.1:0-36424 GCF_045446735.1 Nocardiopsis protaetiae | reverse complement strand
CAGCGATCTCATCGATCCGGCCACGGGGAAGGTCTTCGCCACCGCCCCGGTCTCCACCGCCGAGGATGTCGACGCCGCGTTCCAGGCCGCCCGCACCGCCTTCGAGAAGGGGTGGCGCGACCGGACCCCGGCCGAGCGGCAGATCGCCCTCAACAAGTTCGCGGACCGGGTGGAGGAGCGCGCGGACGAGCTCGTCGCCGCCGAGGTCCAGAACTGCGGCAAGCCCGTGGAGCTCACCAAGAGCGAGGAGATCGCGCAGGTGCTGGACGCCCTGCGCTTCTTCGCCGGGGCCACCCGCAACCTGGAGGGCCGGGCCGCCGGGGAGTACATCGCCGACCACACCTCCTGGATCCGCCGCGAGCCCATCGGCGTCGTCGGCCAGATCACCCCGTGGAACTACCCGATGGCGATGGCGGCCTGGAAGATCGGCCCCGCCCTGGCCGCGGGCAACACCATCGTCCTCAAGCCCTCCGACACCACCCCGGTCTCCACCCTGCTGCTGGCCGAGATCGCCGCCGAGTTCCTGCCGCCGGGCGTGTTCAACGTGGTGGCGGGCGACCGCGACACCGGCCGCGCCCTGGTCGAGAACCCGGTGCCGGGCCTGATCTCCCTCACCGGCTCCACCCGGGCCGGGTACGAGGTGGCCCAGGCCGGGTCCAAGGACCTCAAGCGCCTGCACCTGGAGCTGGGCGGCAAGGCACCGGTCATCGTGTTCGACGACGCCGACATCGAGCGGGCCGCCGCGGGCATCGCCGAGGCCGGGTACTTCAACGCCGGCCAGGACTGCACCGCCGCCACCCGGGTGCTGGCCGCGCCGGGCGTCCACGACGACCTCGCCGCCGCCCTGGCCGAGCAGGCCCGCGGCACCGTCACCGGCCCGCCGAGCAACGCCGACGCGGCGTACGGCCCGGTCAACAACGCGAACCAGCTCGCACGGGTGAGCGGTTTCCTGGACCGGGCCCCCGACCACGCCGAGGTGCTGGCGGGCGGCTCCCGGGTCGGCGAGGAGGGCTACTTCTACGCCCCCACCGTCGTCTCGGGCCTGCGCCAGGGCGACGAGCTCGTCACCGACGAGATCTTCGGCCCGGTCATCACCGTGCAAAGATTCACCGACGAGGACACCGCGGTCGCGTGGGCCAACTCGGTGGAGTACGGCCTGGCCTCCAGTGTGTGGACCAGGGACCACGCCCGGGCCCTGCGGGTCTCGCGCCGCCTCGACTTCGGGTGCGTGTGGATCAACACCCACATCCCGATCACCGCGGAGATGCCGCACGGCGGCTTCAAGCACTCGGGGTACGGCAAGGACCTGTCCATGTACTCCTTCGACGAGTACACCCGCGTCAAGCACGTCATGAGCTACATCGGCGAGTGACACGCCCAGGCCGGTCCGCCCGGGCGGACCGGCCGCCTCCCGGTACGGCAACGAGCAAGCGACAGGACCACCCCCACCATGGCCTCTACCAGCACCACAGCACCGGAGACACCCGACGTGGATACCTCGGCCTCGGGACAGCCCGCGATCAGCCTGGAGGGGGTGTTCAAGTCCTTCCGCTCCGGCTCCGAGACCGTGAACGCCGTCGACGGCGTCGACCTGGCCATCGAGCAGGGCGAGTTCTTCTCCCTGCTGGGCCCCTCCGGCTGCGGCAAGACCACCACCATGCGGATGATCGCGGGGTTCGAGGAGCCCACCCAGGGCGTCGTCCGGCTCAACGGCCGGGACGTCACCGGGGTGCCCGCCAACCGCCGCGACGTCAACATGGTCTTCCAGAGCTACGCCCTGTTCCCGCACATGAACGTCGCGGACAACGTCGCCTTCGGCCTCAAGCGCAAGGGCGTCGCCAAGGACGAGATCAGGCGGCGCGTCGGCGAGATGCTCGAACTGGTCGAGCTCGGGCACCGGGCCAAGCACCGCCCGGCCCAGCTCTCCGGCGGCCAGCAGCAGCGGGTCGCCCTGGCCCGCGCCCTGGTCAACCAGCCCGCCGCCCTGCTGCTGGACGAGCCCCTGGGCGCCCTGGACCTCAAGCTCCGCCAGGCGATGCAGGTGGAGCTCAAGCGCATCCAGCGCGAGGTCGGCATCACCTTCGTCTACGTCACCCACGACCAGGGTGAGGCGCTGACCATGTCCGACCGCATCGCGGTCATGAACCACGGCCGGGTCGAGCAGCTGGGCACCCCCGCGCAGGTGTACGAGCAGCCGGCCACCCGGTTCGTGGCCGACTTCATCGGCACCAGCAACCTCATCAAGGGCACGGTGCGCGGCGAGTCCGGCGGCACCTGGCGGGTGGAGGTCGCCGGCGGCGCCACCGCCCTGCTCGCGGACCTGCCCCCGGCGCTGGCCTCCCAGGGGCCGGGCGCGGTCGGCTCGGCGGTGTACCTGACCGTGCGCCCGGAGAAGATCGGCATCGGCACCGAGCAGCCGGGCGGGGACCTCAGCGCCGTTCCCGGCACCGTCGCCGAGACCGTCTACCTGGGGTCGGCCACCCACTACCAGGTGGACATCGGCGGCGGCGAGACCGTCACCGTGTTCCTGCAGAACTCCTCCGACTCCACCCTGGCCGCCGACCGCGGCGACCGGGTGTGGCTGTCCTGGCCCGCCCACCACTCCTACCCGCTGCTGGCCTGACCTCGCCGTTCCATCCGCGACCCCGAGGGCGCCGACCGGTATCGGCGCCGCCACCCCCGAACCCCCGCCCGTCCCCGGCGGACCACTGGAAGTCAAGGAACGACTCATGAACAACCGCTCGCGCGCCGGTATCGATCCCGCACTCCTTCGCGGCCTCACCCGGGCACGCCGCAGTCCGCTGGGACTGCCCGGCCTGACCCGACGGCGCACCCTCCAGGCCGGCGGGGCGGCGGCCGCCGCCCTCGCCCTGTCCGCGTGCGGTGTCGGGGGCCAGCAGCGCGACCCCGCCGCCGACGCGAACTTCTGGGAGGGCAAGGAGCGCACCGGGAACCTGCGCTGGGCCAACTGGCCGCTGTACATGGACTCCGAGCGCACCCAGATCAAGCAGTTCACCGAGGCCACCGGAATCACGGTGGAGTACAAGGAGGACGTGCAGGAGGCGGCCGGGTTCTTCGGGCAGATTCAGCCCAAGCTCGCCAACGGGGACGACATCGGCTACGACCTGATCGTCATCCCCAACGGGTTCGAGCTGGCCAAGCTCATCGAGCTGGGCTACCTGATCCAGCTCGACCACTCCAAGCTGCCGAACTTCGCCGAGTACGCGGGCGAGGTCTACAAGAACAGCACCTTCGACCCGGGCAACAAGTACACGGTCCCCTACGCCTCGGGCATGACCGGCATCGCCTACAACCCGGAGTTCATCGACCGGGAGATCACCAGCATCCAGGACCTGTGGGACCCGGCGTTCGAGGGCAAGGTCGGCATGTTCTCCGACCCGCAGGAGATCGCCAACTTCGGCCTGCTGGCCAACGGCGTCGTCCCGGCCGACTCCACCGCCGAGGACTGGGAGGCGGCCGCCGACAAGCTCCGCGAGCAGCGCGACTCCGGCATCGTGCGCGCCTACTACGACCAGGACTTCATCCAGCCGCTCACCAACGGCGACCTGTGGATCACCATGGCCTGGTCCGGCGACATCTACCAGCAGAACTCCGAGGAGGGGACGAACCTCAAGTTCGTCATCCCCGAGGAGGGCGCCACCCTGTGGACCGACAACCTCACGATCCCGTTCACCACCCAGGCCCCGGTGGACGCGAGCGAGCTGATGAACTTCCTGTACGAGCCGGAGATCGCCACCGGCCTCACCGAGTACATCGCCTACATCTCCCCGGTCCCCCACGCCCAGGAGGTCATGCTGGAGTGGGCGGCGGCCGAGGGCGACAACGAGCGCGGCGCGGCGCTCACCGAGATGGCCGAGAGTTCCCTCGTGTTCCCCACCGAGGAGGACTACCAGAACCTGCACAACTTCGTCGTCCTGCCGACCGAGGAGCAGGACGGGTTCTCGTCCCTGTTCCAGGCCGTCACGCAGAGCTGACGCCGAGCGATCCCGAGTCTCCCCATGAGAAACCGCAAGCTGACGCCCTACGTGCTGGTGCTCCCGGCGTGGACCTGGCTGGCGCTGTTCTTCGTGGTCCCCATCGGCGGGATGCTGTCGCTGTCGCTGACCACGGGCAACGTGATCACCGGCTTCCAGCAGACCTTCGAGGTGGGCAACTACGTCGACGCCATCGGGACCTACTGGGAGCAGATCCTGCGCTCCCTGTTCTACGGCGGCTGCGCCACCCTGGTGTGCATCGCCGTCGGCTATCCGATGGCCTACTGGATCGCCTTCAAGGGCGGCGCCTACAAGTCCACCTACCTGCTGCTGCTCCTGCTGCCGTTCTTCGTGTCGTTCGTGCTGCGGACGATCTCGTGGCGGTTCTTCCTGGCCGACAACGGCGTGGTGCTGGGGACCTTCAAGGACCTGGGCCTGCTCCCGGACGGGTTCGCGGTGCTCAACACCGCGCCCGCCGTGATCCTGGGGCTGGCCTACAACTTCCTGCCGTTCATGGTGCTGCCGATCTACGCGGTGCTGGAGCGGATGGACCCGCACCTGGTGGAGGCGGCGCACGACCTGTACTCCAACCGGCTGCGGGCGTTCGTGCACGTGATCCTGCCGGTGTCGCTGCCGGGCGTGTTCGCGGGCGTGCTGATGACGTTCATCCCGACCAGCGCCGACTACGTCAACGCGTCGGTGCTGGGCGGCACGCACAACACGATGATCGGCAACGTCATCCAGACCCAGTACCTGGTCAACAACAACTACCCGATCGCCGCGTCGATCACCTTCGTGCTCATGGGGCTGCTGCTGGTCGGCATCTTCAGCTACGCCAGGGCCCTGGGCACCGAGCGGGTCATGGAGGTGCACACGTCGTGAGCGCCACGTTCGACACCGAGGACCGCGCCGACACCGTGTCGCGGCCCTCCGCCCCCACGGCCCGGCGCCGGACCGACTGGGGCCGCCTGTACACGTGGGCCGTGCTGGCCTGGCTGTTCGCGCCGATCCTGTTCATGATCGCGTTCAGCTTCAACAACCCGGCCGGGCGGCACAACATCACCTGGCAGGGGTTCACCCTCAAGTGGTACGCGAACGCGTTCGCCTACCCCGACCTCAACACGGCGATGTTCAACTCGGTGAGCATCGCGCTGCTGACGATGCTCATCGCCGGGGTGCTGGGCACCCTGCTGGGGATGGCGCTGGGGCGGTACACGTTCCGCGGCAAGCAGCTCACCAACCTGGTGATGTTCGCGGCGATCAGCGCACCCGAGGTGGTGCTGGGCGCCGCCCTGCTGTCCACGTTCCTGATGCTGAACATCACCACCGGGTACTGGACGACGGTCATCGCGCACGTGATGTTCTGCGTGTCGTTCGTCGCCATCACGGTGCGGGCCCGGGTGATCACCCTGGACCCGAGCCTGGAGGAGGCCGCCCGCGACCTGGGCGCCGGGCCGTGGCAGACGTTCCGGCTGGTGACGCTGCCGATGCTGTTCCCCGCGGTGATGGCGGGCGGGCTGCTGGCGTTCGCCCTGTCCATCGACGACTACATCATCACCACGTTCGTGAGCGGCGACGTGAACACGTTCCCCCTGTGGATCTGGGGCGCCACGCGCGTCGGTATCCCCCCGCAGGTGAACGTCATGGGCACGCTGTTGTTCGCGGTCGGGCTCACCATGGCCGTCATCAACATCATCGCGGCCAGGCGCCGGGCCTGACGCCCGTCCCACCGGGGCACCGGACGGGCACGTGTCGCCCGGCCGGTGCCCCGAGCCGTATCCGCGACCGAATCCGAATCCGTAACCGAATCCTGTATCCGAATCCCTTTCCCACCACCAACGGAAGTGTGTGATACCCATGGCCGATGCGGTCACCGCAGGGGCCTCCGAGGCGCTGAAGGGCGCCCTCCCCCGGGTCTTCTGGCTCGATCCCGACGTGCCCGGACACGACGTGCCCGAGGCCGCCCCGGCGCTGGCGGGCGACGTCTTCGCCGACCTGGCCGTGGTCGGCGGCGGGTTCAGCGGGCTGTGGACGGCGCTCATCGCCAAGGAGCGCGACCCCGACCGGGACGTGGTCCTGGTGGAGGCGCGCACCGCCGGGTGGGCGGCCTCCGGGCGCAACGGCGGGTTCTGCGCCGCCAGCCTCACCCACGGGTACGACAACGGCGCCGAGCGGTGGCCGGAGGAGATCGCGGAGCTGGAGCGCCAGGGGTACGCGAACCTGGACGCCATCGGCGAGGCCGTGGAGAAGTACAGGATCGACTGCGAGTTCGAGCGCACCGGCGAGCTGCTGGTGGCCACCGAGCCCTGGCAGGCCGAGGGGTTCGAGGAGTCCGCGGCGGCGATGGCCGCCCTGGGGCACCGGGCCGAGGTGTGGGACGCCGAGCGGACCCGCGCCGAGATCGACTCCCCCACCTACGTGCGCGCGCTGTACGAGCCCGACGGGGTGGCGATGCTGCACCCCGGCAAGCTGGCCTGGGGGCTGCGGGAGGCGTGCCTGCGGCTGGGGGTGCGGATCTTCGAGAACACCCCGGTGCGGGCGATCCGGTCCACCCCGGCCGGGCTGCGGCTGGAGTCGCGCGGCGGGTCGGTGCACGCGGCCAGGGTCGCCTGGGGCACCGGGGCGTTCCCGGGGCCGCTGCGGCGGCTCAAGCACTACCTGGCCCCGGTGTACGACTACGCGCTGGTGACCGAGCCGCTGAGCGACGCGCGGATGGAGTCGCTGGGGTGGAAGGGGCGCCAGGGGGTGGGGGACGCGGCGAACTTCTTCCACTACTACCGGCTGACCGCGGACAACCGGATCCTGTGGGGCGGGTACGACGCCGTCCACCACTTCGGCGGGAAGGTGCGGCCGGAGTACGACCAGCGGCCGGAGACGTTCCAGACGCTCGCCGAGCACTTCTTCGCGACGTTCCCGCAGCTGGCGGGGGTGCGCTTCACCCACTCCTGGGGCGGGGTGATCGACACGTGCAGCCGGTTCTCCGGGTTCTTCGGGACCGGGTACGGGGGCAGGCTGGCCTACGCCGCCGGGTACACCGGGCTGGGCGTGGGGGCGACGCGGTTCGGCGCCCAGGTGATGCTGGACCGGCTCGACGGGCTGGACACCGAGCGGACCCGGCTGCGGATGGTGCGGGAGAAGCCGCTGCCGTTCCCGCCCGAGCCGGTTCGCTCGATCGGCATCGGCCTGACGCTGCGGGCCACCGCGGCCGCCGACCGCAACAACGGCAAGCGCAACCTGTGGCTGCGGACCCTGGACGCGCTGGGCATGGGCTTCGACAGCTGACGTTCTGCGATGGTTCGTGCGGCGTGTCGGAAAAGGGTTGGTAGGGCGGAGTAAGGGATTGCCCGGGGCGGCGCGGCATCCGCGCCGCTCCCCCGCGGTGGGACAGGATGGGTCGGGTCACGGGATGTCTCCCGTGCCCTCCCCCGCAGACCACCGCGCGGCCGCCCACCGGCCCGACACATCAGGCTGCGCGGTGTCGGTCCGCTCCGGCCCGGGTGCACCCGGGCCGGAGCGCCGCCAGGACAGGTGGGCGACGGGCAGGGAGCCCGCGGCCGCAGACCGTCCGTGAAAGGGAAGTCCGCGACCGCAGGCCGTCCGTCGAGGACCTTCTGATCCTCGACGGGTGGACGTCGACGGGGGCACCGCGCCTCCTGAAACCCGATTCCCGCCCATGGGGGCACCCGGGGGACGGGCCGGAGCGGAGGGCCGAGGCGGGCACGGCTCAGTAGCCGCGCCAGGCGCCCTGGTGGTAGGCGATGATGCGCGGGTGCATGAGCGTGGACGCCTCCACGCCGGTGTCCTCGCGGCGGTCGCGCGGGAAGACCTGGGCGGCGTCCAGCAGGGGCTCGTCCAGGAAGCGCAGCGGCGGCGCGTCGTCGGGGATCTCCAGCGCGGGGGCGCCCTCCAGGGACGTCAGGTAGAAGCCCCAGTTCCCGAACGAGGGCACGTCCACGTTGTAGGGGGTGCCGGACAGGCCCGCCTCCTCCAGGGAGCGGCCCACGCTCCAGTAGGCGTCCGGGGCGAAGAACGGCGACCCGGCCTGCACCACCATGCGCCCGTCGTCGGCCAGGGAGTGGCGGGCCAGGGAGTAGAACTCCACCGAGTACAGCTTGGACGGGCCCACGTCCTGGCCGTCGGGCAGGTCGGCGACGATCACGTCGAAGTCGCCGCGGTTCTCGCGCAGCCACTGGAAGGCGTCGGCGTTGACCACCTCCACCCGCGGGTCCTCGAAGGAGTCCCCGTTGAGCTCGGTGATGACCGGCTCGCTGGAGGCCAGCTCGATCACCGCCGGGTCCAGGTCGACCAGGGTCACCGACTCCACGTCGTCGTAGGCGAGGATCTCGCGCAGCGCCAGCCCGTCGCCGCCGCCCAGCACCAGCACGTCCTCGCGCGGGCCGGCCATCGCCGGGTGGATCAGCGACTCGTGGTAGCGGTACTCGTCCAGGGTGGAGAACTGGAGGTCGCCGTTGAGGAACAGCCGCACGTCCCGGCCGTCGATCGAGCGGGTGAGCACGATCTCCTGGTAGACGGAGCGTTCGGCGTGCACGATCGGGTCGCGGTACATGGCCTGGCGGGCGTCCACCTCGAACTGGTCGGCGTACGCGTACGCCAGGCCCAGGAAGGCGAGGATGGCGACCAGGCCCGCGGTGAGCCCGGCGTAGGCGCGGCGGGACAGCTCGGCGCGGAACAGCCACAGCACCACGGCCACGCCCACCACCGCGTTCAGCGCGCCCACCGCCAGCGCGCCCTTGGGCAGGCCCAGCAGCGGCAGCAGCAGGAACGGGAACGCCAGGCCGCCGATGAGGCCGCCCACGTAGTCGGCCGCGAAGAGGTCGGCGACCGCCTCCGACGCCTCCTGCTTGCGGATGCGCTGGATGAGCGTCATCAGCAGCGGGATCTCCATGCCGATGAGCACGCCGATGACGAACGCCAGCAGCACCAGGGCGGGCTGGTAGGCGGAGAACCACGCGAACGCGCCGTACAGCAGCAGCACCGACAGGCCGCCGACCAGCGACAGCAGGCCCTCGATGACCGCGAACGACACCGCCGGGCTGCCCTGGAACCGCTTGGACAGCAGCGACCCGATGCCCATCGCGAACACCATCACCGACAGGACCACCGAGGCCTGGGTGATGGTGTCGCCCAGCAGGTAGCTGCCGATGGCGACCAGGGCCAGTTCGTACACCAGCCCGCAGGCGGCGCACACGAACACCGCGGTCAGCACGAGGAACCGGGCCATCCGCGGCGGTACCGGAAGTCGGGGCCGCTGCGGGGCCGGTGACTCGATCACGATGGGGTACTGCTTTCTCTGCGGGTGCGGGCGGACCGGGCCCCGGCTCGGGGCCCGGCCCCCGTCAGGTGAGGGCGGCGGCGACGACCCCGGCGATGGCCAGGTGGGCGGTGGCGCTCACCCAGGTCGCCGGGTGCGGCTCGGGGTCGCTGATCATGTGGGCGATCTTGGCGGGGATGAGCAGGTCGATGAGCAGGAACGACAGGGCCATGACACCCAGGCCGATCAGCCCGTACACCGCGCTGGACAGCAGTCCCGCGCCCAGGCCGATCTCGGAGTCGCTGGAGAGGATGGCGGTGACGACGACGATGGCCGCGCCCAGGGTGTTGGCCGACACCAGGATCACCGCGTTGGGGTTGCGGTCCTCCCAGACGATCTTGTGCAGCTTCCCCGGGGTGAGGACGTCGATGAGCAGGTAGCCCACCGCGAGGACGACCACGCCGACCCCGGCGTAGGCCAGGGCCGCGATGCTGTTGAAGAGGATCTCGTTCATGGTCCAGTTCTAGCGGGGAACACGGGCGTCCCGGCCGGGCGGGTCATGGTCGGCGGGTCGGGGTCGGAGTCGGGACCGGCGCTTCGGGGTCACTTGCCGACGCCGGTGCCGCCGCCCCGGAACCCGCTGCCGCTGCCGCCGCTGTCGTTGTTGTTGTAGCTGTTGTTGTTGCCGCCGCCGAAGAGCCCGAAGAAGAAGAACCCGCCCCCGGAGGAACCGGACGAGGCGCGGCACTCCTGCTCACTGTAGGCCGGGTCGGAGACCTGGCTCTCATCGGGGCAGTTGGCGGCGCTCGCGTTGTTGCACGCGCTCATCAGGACGAGCAGGAGCACGATGACACCGATCACCACCAGGACGGTGACGACGGTCTTGTTCCGGTTGTTCTCCGGCTGTGCCTGGCCGTGGTGGTAGTTCATGGGGTTTCTCCGAAGTGGGGGGTCACGGTGGAGTGCGTGGTCACGAGCTCTCCGCTCTGGGGATAGACGTGCCAGGTGCGCCAGTGGATCCGACCCCCGTCGTCGCGTGCGCCGTCGAGGGACAGGTGCAGCGCGGTCACGGCCAACGGGTCACCGGGGAAGGCGACGAGGAGCCCGCCGGGGTCGTCGGCGACCTCGCGGTGGAGGTCGCCGACCCGGCGGGCGAGTTCGGTGCGGCCGAGGGTCTCCACACGCGAGTCGAACCGGTAGCGGCCGGTGCCGTGGGGGCGTTCGGTGGTGCCCGGCAGGGCGCCGCCCACTCCCGGCAGGCAGGCCACGGTCTCCACCAGGCCGCCCGGCGCCGACGCGACGACGACCTGGTGGGAGGCGCCGAGCACACGCAGTTCGACCCCGGTGCCGGCGACCCGCAGGGAGCGGACGGCCAGGGGGTCGATCAGCGGGTGCCCGAGCGCCCAGACCAGGTCGGCGGCCCGGGTGTCGACGAAGGGTGCGCTGATGCCGACTCGCATGGACCGGATCAGCTCCCCGGGTAGATGGTGAAGGTGCCCTCGGCGACCTTGGTGCCGGTGCTGACCTCCCAGGGGCCGTGGTCGAAGCGCTCGAAGGAGAGCAGGCTGCCGTCCGCGGCCTCGTAGTCGGCGTAGTCGAACCCGCCCTCGGCCTTGAGGCCGGTGGTGCCCTCGGAGCGGTAGGAGCCGCTGCCCTTCTCTTCGAGGGTGTAGGTGGTGCCTTCGAGTTCGATCTTCTTGCCGTGGGGGGTCAGGTCCAGGTCGGGGCGGCCGGTCCACAGGGCCATCTCCAGGTCCGGGTCCTCCTCGGTGGAGAGCCAGCGCTTGCCGCCCTCGACCTCCAGGAAGTGCTCGGCCCAGACGTAGCCGCCCTGGGAGAGGCGCAGGGTGCCGCGGATCCAGGTGCGTTCGGTGCCCCAGTCGATCATGTCCCCGGCCTTGATGGAGCGGGGGTCGCCGGTGGTGCTGTCGCCGGTGTTCGCGAAGGGGTCGTGGGGGGCGGCGGGCGCGGGCGGGGTGGGCGACTTGGTCCGCGAGGCGGCGCGCACGGCCAGGATGATGGCGGCGACGGCCACCGCGAGGGCGACTATCACCAGGAGCACGATTTCGATGGCCACTGTTCCTCTTTCGCGTGGGGGAAGCCTCGTCGTCGGCCCTACCCCGGGCCGGGCAATCCTACTGATCGGTCAGACGCCTTTTCCGGCCGGGAGGTTCCGGCCGGTTCCGGACACGGCGAAAGGGCCGACCGTGTGTGCGCACGGACGGCCCTCCGGGTGTGGCCGGTGTTGCCGGTGCGGCCGGTGGCCGTGTGCCGGGGCTGGTCGGCGGCGGGGCTAGCCGGCGGCGGGGTCGCCGGTCTCGACGGGCAGGGAGTCGTCGCCGCCCCACAGGCTCCAGGAGCCGGGGTAGAGGCGGGGCGCGGTGTAGCCCGCGTGCTCCAGGGCGAGCAGGTCGTGGCAGGCGGTGACGCCGGACCCGCAGTAGGCCGTGACGGTGACGGCGTCGTCGGCGCCCAGGGCGGCGAAGCGCTTGCGCAGCACCTCCGGGGCGGCCAGCAGGCCGTCGGGGCCCAGGTTGCCGGTCCACTCGGCGCTGCGGGCGCCGGGGACGTGGCCGGGTCGGGCGTCCACCGGCGCGGGCTGTTCGCCGGTGTAGCGGCCGTAGGCGCGGGCGTCGATGACGAGCTGGCCGGGCTCGCCGGCGGCGGCCCGGACGGTGTCGGTGTGCACGACCCGGTCGGCGGGCCAGTGCTGGGCGGTGCGGTGCGCGGGCTCGGCGGTGTGCTCCCCCTCCTCCAGCGGCCCCGTCCAGGTCTGGAGGCCCCCGTCGAGGAACGCGGCGGGGGTGCCCAGGACGCGGAGCATCCACACCAGGCGGGCGGCGACCGACCCGCCGGCGTCGTCGTAGACGACCACCCGGGAGTGGTCGCCGATGCCCAGGCGGCCCAGGGTGCGGGCGAAGTCGGCGGCGGCGGGCAGCGGGTGCCGCCCGCCCTCGGGGCTCGCCGGTGCGGCCAGGTCGGCGTCGACGTCGGCGAACACCGCTCCGGGCAGGTGTCCGGCGAGGTAGGCGTCGCGGCCGGAGCGGCCGTCCAGGTACCACCGGGAGTCGACCACGACCACGCGGTCGAGGTTCGCTTGGAGCCAGTCGGCCGAGACGGCCACCGGCAGGGGAAGGGGCTCTGACATGGCCCCAGGCTAGCGGTGGGGTCACGCCCGGGTCACGGGCCGGGTGGGGTCAGTCGCGATCCGGGGGCGGAGCGGGCGCGTGCTCAGTCGCGGTCGAGGCGGTGCACGTGCAGGATCCACCACAGGCCCAGGGCGGGCAGGACCAGCGGGATGAAGAAGTAGCCGCTGCCGAACCCGGACCAGACGGTGTCGTCGGGGAAGACCGCGGGCAGGAGCAGGCTCGCCGCGCCCACGACCAGCACCCCGACCATCTCGATGCTGCACGAGACCAGGGCGACCCGCCGGGAGGTGCGCCCGGCGCGGGCCAGGCCGACGGCGGCGACGAGGTAGATCACCCCGGCGAGCACCGACAGCAGGTAGGCGACCGGGGCCTCGTCGAACCTGGTGGCCAGCTGGTAGACGCCGCGGGCGGTGGCGGCGAGGGCGAACACGCCGTAGACGGCGACCAGCAGCCGGCCGGGGCCGGTGCGCAGGGTCCTGGCCGTGACGGGGGCCGGGGTCGCGCCGGAGGCGGCGCCGGTTCCGGGGCCGGGAGTCGGGTCGGTGTCAGGCAACGGGGCTCCAGAGCTGTTCGAGGCGGACGAACAGGACGGGCAGGATCAGGCAGGCGAACGCGATGACGGCCGGGCCCCACTTGCTGCGTTCCATGAACCCCCACACGGCGCAGGCGGGCGGCAGCAGGACCACCGTGGCCAGGTAGGAGACGAACATGGCCGTCTCCGCGGGCCGGTCCCCGCCGACCATGGTGACGACGGTGGCCGCGGCCTGGCCGATCACCAGGAGCCACAGGACCCCCATGCCGATCAGGTGCGGGACGAGCATGGGCTGGTCGCGGAAGGTCGACACGAGGCACCACCCGGCCATCGCCAGGGAAACCATCTGAATGGCCATGGTCAGCCACTCGACCATGCCGCCTCCTCTCACCGGGCCCGTCCGCCCAGGTCGGCGGCGCGTTCTACGACACACGGTAGTACCACCGGCGGCCCGTCCGGCACGGCCCTCCCCGGAACGGCTTCCGGGTGGGAGCGGGTTCCGCTACGGTGCGGGCATGAGTGCAGTGCGCGACGACTCCGCGATGAAGCCCTCGGGGATCTGCCGGGCGGGACGGCACCGCTGGCGGCACGACCCGCCGGGGGGCAGGCGCCGGATGTGCGTGCGCTGCCGGTCGATGTCGATGATCAACTACCCCTGCGGGACCGACTGCCTGGAGTGCCACCCCGCCGAGGCGGAGCCCGAGGAGGGCTAGGCGGGGGGCCGAGGAGGGCTGGGCGGGGCCTAGATCCTCTTGGTGAGCGGCAGCAGCAGGGCGTCGCGGACCTTGTTCCACTCCACCGCGGCCAGGCCGCCGACGCCCATGTCCTCCACGACCGCGCCGATCGAGCGCAGGTCGTACTCGTCGCCGAGCTCGCGGTCCCCGTCCCGCTGCTCGTGGACGAGCCCGGTGACGTAGCGGCGCAGCTCGTCGGAGCCCGCGGCGGCCGCCGTCCGGGCCGCCTCGTGCCAGCGGGCGTCGTGCGGGATCCAGGAGGCCACGACCTCCGTGGGGGTGGGGTGGTAATCCGTGCGCATAGCGGAAAAGTACCAAGGCCGAGCGGCTCCCATCAGGGCTTCCGCGCCGAAGGCCGTCGACAGCTCGCGCGAACCTTCGAGCACCCGACGCCATCCGATACAACGGTGAGGGGTAGGGTCGCAGGGCGGCTCCGCCGCCTCCACGCGCGTGTTCTCCGTCCCGGGCACACGACGCTTTCTCGCCCCCTTCCGCGGCGCACGCCGTCCCGCACCCGAAACCGGAGCACTCACGATGTCGTACCCCAACGACCCGTCCGGCCCCCAGCCGCCGTACGGCCCGACCGGCGGGCAGCCGCCCTACGGTCCCCCCGGCGGACAGCCGCCCTACGGCCCGACCGGTGGACAGCCCTCCTACGGTCCCCCCGGCGGACAGCCGCCCTACGGCGACCCGGCCGGCGGCCCCTACGGCCAGCAGCCGTACGACCCGTACGGTGCGGGCGCCCCGCCGCAGAAGAAGGGCATGTCCACCGGGGCCAAGGTCGGCATCGGCGTGGGCGCGGGCTGCCTGGGCCTGATCGTGATCGTGGTGGTGATCATCGTGATCATCGCGATGGCCTCCGGCGGTGACGGCGGCGGCACCTCGTCCAGCTCCCCCACGTCCTCCCAGACCACCGAGCCGGGCGCCGGCACCGAGGACGCCCCCGTCGAGGCCCCGGCCGACGGGGTGGGCATGACGGTGACCAACGCGGGCACCGTGGGTGGGACCCTGGACCCCGCCGAGACCTACACGGCGCTCGACGTGACGTTCGTCAACAACTCGAACGAGCCGTTCTCGGTCAACCCGTTCTACTTCAGCTTCATCCTGGACGACGGCACCGAGGTCGTCGACTGGGAGCTCTTCGCCGACATCGACCAGTTCGAGGCGGGCGATCTGGCCCCGGGCGACCAGGTCAGCGGCCAGGTGGCCGTCGCCGGGGAGGTGACCGTCGTCGAGGTGCACTACGACCCCTACTTCGGTATGGAGGACCCGATCGTGGTGCCCGTGCAGTAGCCTCCGACAGGCGTTTCCGGGCCCCGGCCCGCGCGGTGCGCGGACCGGGGCCCTTCACATGCCCAGGGCGGCCAGGGCGGTGACGGCGCCCAGTTCGCGGCAGGCGTCGCGGTCGGCGGCGGCCGGGGTCCCGGTCACGGAGACCGACGGGCGGTGGCGGGCCCAGCCCATGCCCTTGGTGACGGCCTCGACGGCGCGTACCGCCCCGGCGGTGTCGTCGTTGCCGTGGACGTAGAGGGAGTAGGGCACGGGGCGGTCGGCCGACAGGGCCGGGTAGTAGGCGAGGTCGAACCAGTACTTGAGGGCGCCCGACATGTACCCGATGTTGGCGGGTGTCCCCAGGACGACGGCGTCGGCCGCCAGCGCGTCGGCGACCGAGGCCGCCAGCGCCGGGCGGGCGACCACCTCCACGCCCTCGATCTCGTCGTCGCGCGCCCCCTCCAGCACGGCCTCCAGCAGTTCCTGGGTGGCCGGGGAGACGGTGTGGTGAACGATGAGCAGTCGTGCCATGCCACCCACCCTCTCACCCGGCGGGGGCGAACCTTCGGCGGCTCCGGCGGGTCCCACCGAGCGGCGCTCGGACGACACCGGGCACAGGACCCCACCCCTTCGACGGGAAACCCCGCATGCAGCCCCCGCACCACCCGCCGCCCCCGTACGGCCACGGCCCCCACCCGGGGTACCCGGGACGCCCCGGCCACCCGCCCGCCCCTCCCGCGGGGAGGAAGAAATCCTCCCCCTGGCCCTGGATCGGCGCGGGCTGCGCGGGCCTGGCCGTCCTCGTCATCATCGCCCTGGTCGCGGTGGTCTTCTTCGTCTCGTCCAACGACGACCGCGGGGGCACCTTCGCCGTGGGTGAGCGGTTCGAGGTGAAGAACGTGCAGTACACGGTCACCAGCGTGCAGACCGACAAGGGGAGCATCGCCAACGCGTCCGGTCACCACAAGCCCCAGCACGCCTACACGGTCATCACCGTCACGGTGGAGAACACGGGGTTCCGCCCGGCCGTGTGGGTCTCGAACGACATCGGGCTGTACAGCGGCGGTATCCGGTACGCCTCCAACTCCCAGGTGGCGGAGAGCATCCAGCTCGGGTCCACCCGCCAGACCCTGAACCCGGGCGACCGGGTGTCCGTCACGGTCGTCTTCGACGTCCCGGACTCCTCCCAGAGCACCCACCTGATCCTGAGCCCGGAGGGGAGCGCCCGGCTGGCGGTCACGAACGACCTGTAGCGGGGTTGGGCCGGGGGCCGGGAGCCGGGGGCCTGGGGTGTCCAGCTGCACGGGGGCTCCGGCCTGGGGGGTTGCCGTGGGCGGCCACTTTTTGTGCCCTGGCGCGGGCGGTCGGGTGCACGCGTGTTCTGTTAACGCTGTGGGTGGTGAAGGTCGCCTGTTCGGGGCCCCGGCACAGCTCGGAGGAAAGGATCGGTTCCTCCGGTTCCGGGGGGTTGGCGGAGGAGTCACCTCGGTTCCCGGACCCATGGGGGTGAGGGCTGCGGGTACCGGGACCTCCGCCGCAGGGGGTCGCCCACCTGCCCGGGGCCTTGGCCCCAGCCCCATCCCTCTCTTGGAGTCCTCATCCCCAGCCGGAGGGCGTCGCGCCTCCCCCGCCGCAGGGGGTGAGGGCCGCGAGAGGCTTCCCGCCCTGGCCCCGGGGGGTTACCCACCTGACCTGGGGACCTCAGCCCCAACCCGGACACCTTCCTGGCCACCCCCGCCGCAGGGGGTGAGGGCCGCACGAGGCCCCCCGCCCCCACCCCAGGGGGTTTACCCACCTGACCTGGGGACCTCAGCCCCAACCCGGACACCTTCCTGGCCACCCCCGCCGCAGGGGGTGACGGCGGCACGAGGCCCCCCGCCCCGACCCCAGAGGGTTTCCCGCCTGCCCGGGGCCTTGGCCCCAGCCCCATCCCTCTCTTGGAGTCCTCATCCCCAGCCGGAGGGCGTCGCGCCTCCCCCGCCGCAGGGGGTGAGGGCCGCGAGAGGCTTCCCGCCCTGGCCCCGGGGGGGGTTACCCATCTGACCTGGGGCCTCAGCCCCAGCCCGGCCACCTTCCTGGCCTCCCCCGCCGCAGGGGGTGACGGCAGTAGGAGGCTTCCCGCCCGGGCCCCGGGGGGTTTCGGTAGAGCGGGACGGGGCCCGGGCCCCAGGGGGTGAGACAGCAAGAGCAGGTTTCCAAATGGCCCGCCATCTGCGGACGGCGGTCTGAAGGTCCGCACACGGTCGCGTTGGTCTCCACGGGTCACCCCCTGGGAACGTACAGACCCGGGCTGGGCGCGGAGCCGTCCCCACGGTACGAGGCCCGGCAGACCAAAGAGGCGTATGCGTTGGACTCACGTCCCGAGTGGTGGGGGTGTTTTCCGGGGACGGGTCGGGGCACAGCGCACATCCCCGGCCACACAGGTCCACGGAAAGACGCTCCGACTGTGAAGCCGCGGTTGCACAGACCTCGCTTGAAAGCCCAGACACCTGGCGTAGTAACCCCCGCCCCGATCGCCCTCCCCGCCGCAGGGGGTGAAACCCCGGCCCCGATTGCCCTCCTGGCCACAAGGGGTGACCACGTGCACACTTTCAGTGGTGCCGGTGGCGGTCCCACCTCCCGAAACCCCTGACCCCAGGCCCCAGGACAAGTACAACCGTCACCCGCCCGTGGCGGAGACCCCGGTCCTTCCTCCGATCTGGGGCTGATGCCGCGGATACCAGCGGCCGTCACCCCCTGGAGTGCAGGTCCCGGTTCTTCCTCCCGACACCCCCTGTGTCTGGGGAGGGCATTGACGGCGGGGGTTACCCCGTCTGTGGTCGGGCTTTCAAGCGAGGTCTGTGCAACCGCGGCTTCACAGTCGGAGCGTCTTTCCGTGGACCTGTGTGGCCGGGGATGTGCGCTGTGCCCCGACCCGTCCCCGGAAAACACCCCCACCACTCGGGACGTGAGTCCAACGCATACGCCTCTTTGGTCTGCCGGGCCTCGTACCGTGGGGACGGCTCCGCGCCCAGCCCGGGTCTGTACGTTCCCAGGGGGTGACCCGTGGAGACCAACGCGACCGTGTGCGGACCTTCAGACCGCCGTCCGCAGATGGCGGGCCATTTGGAAACCTGCTCTTGCTGTCTCACCCCCTGGGGCCCGGGCCCCGTCCCGCTCTACCGAAACCCCCCGGGGCCAGGGCGGGAAGCCTCCTACTGCCGTCACCCCCTACGGCGGGGGAGGCACAACGCACTCCGGCTATGGCTAAGGCCCCGGGCAGGTGACCGGGCTGGGGCTGAGGCCCCAGGTTGGGTGGGCAACCCCCCGGGGCCAGGGCCGGAGGCCTCCTGCCACCGTCACCCCCTGCGGCGGGGGAGGCACAACGCCCTCCGGCTGGGGCTAAGGGCTCCAAGAGGGGGATAGGGCTATGGCTGAGGCCCCGGGGAAGGTGGGCAACCCCCTGGGGCCGAGGCAGGAGGCCTCCTGCTGCCGTCACCCCCTGCGGCGGGGGAGGCCAGGGATCTGGCCGGGCTGTGGCTAAGGACCCCGGTCGGGTGGGAAACCCCCTGGGGTCGGGGGGTGGATTCTGGGGGTTGTTGCAACACCGATGGTCAGTGTGTTGGTGTGAGGAGCTTGTCCAGGCGCTCGGCCGGGGTGTCCCACCCCAGTGTCTTACGGGGACGGCCGTTGAGCTGGGCGGCCACCGCTTCCAGATGCTGTCGGTCGTGGACCGACAGATCAGTGCCCTTGGGGAAATACTGGCGCAGCAACCCGTTGGTGTTCTCGTTGGACCCGCGCTGCCAGGGACTGGCCGGATCGCAGAAGTAGACCGGGATGTCGGTGGCGGTGGTGAACCGCCTATGGGTGGCCATCTCCGAGCCCTGGTCCCAGGTCAGGGACCGCACCAGGTGGGCGGGCAGCCTCTGGACCGTGGCGGCCAGCGCGTCGCGCACCGGTTCGGCCCCGCGCCCGTGGGGCAGGTGCACCAGCATCACGTACCGGGTCGAGCGCTCCACCAGGGTACCGATCGCCGAGGCGCTGTCCTTGCCCAGGATCAGATCGCCCTCCCAGTGGCCGGGCACCGCCCGGTCCTCGACCTCGGCGGGCCGCTCACTGATCATCACCATCGGGTCGGTGAACCGCGGCCGGCGCTGCCGGGCCTGGCGGCGGGGCACGCGCCGGGCACGGCCCGAGCGCAGCGCACCGGCCAGCTCCCGGCGCAGCTCGCCCCGCCCCTGGACGTACAGGGCCTGGTAGATGGTCTCGTGCGCCACGTGCCACTCCGGGCGGTCGGGGAAGTCGCGTTTGAGCCTACGGCTGATCTGCTCCGGGCTCCACCGCTCTTGGAGCAGGTCCTGCACGCGGGCGCGCAGTACCGGGTTCAGGTCGAGCTTGGAGGGTTTAGGGCGGGCGGTGCGGGCCTCGGCACGGGTCTGGGCGGCCCAGGGCCGGTAGTGGCGCCTGCCGCGCTCGTCGACGGTGCCGTTGCGGGTGACCTCCCGGCTGATGGTGGAGGCCGGGCGGCCCAGCGCGGCGGCGATGGCCCGGATGCTGCGGCCCTCGCGGTACAGGTCGGCGATGTGCAGGCGTTCGTCCTGGTTCAGGTAGCGGCCGGTACGGCAGGTGGGGGCGGGCGGGTGCGCGGCATCGGTGGCCGGTGTGGTTGTCGGGCGTGCTTTGGGCCGGTAGGGCTTGCAGCGGCCGTCGGGGCGTCCGTGGCGCCATTCCCGGCCGGTGCGGATGTTGACGCCCACGATCCGGCAGGCGTCGGTGTTCGAGTACCCCAGCTCCATGAGCTGGAAGTATGCCGCCCGCTCGGCGGTGAGTCTGCGGCGGCCCTGTGGTGTGCGGTTCTGACGGATACGAAAGTCCATGGCACCCCTTGGCGTGCGGGGTGTTGCAACAACCACTAGAACCCAAGGGGTCCAGTCCCGCTCTACCGACACCCCCCGGGGCCGGGGCCAGAGGCCTCCTGCCGCCGTCACCCCCTGCGGCGGGGGAGGCGCGACACCCTCCGGCTGTGGCTGAGGGCTCCAGACCGGGGGCAACCCCCTGCGGTGGAGGTCCCGGTACCCGCAGCCCTCACCCCCATGGGTCCGGGGGCGGAGGTGATGTCTTCGCCAACCCCCCGGAGCCAGAGGAACCGATCCTTTCCTCCAAGCTGTGCCAGGGGCCCGAACAGGCGACCTTCACCACCCACAGCGTTAACAGAACACACGTGCACCCGACCGCCCGCGCCAGGGCACAAAACCACAGCGTCCCCAGGGCCAAGACCCCGCCCAGGTGGGCGACCCCCGCGGGCGGCCAGGTGGAGGGAAGTATGAAATCCGCACCCCCTCAAGCAGTAAAACCTAGAGCTTCCTCCAAATAATTACAGGCCCAAAAAGGGACATCCGCCATCATTGGGCGTTTTTGCGAAATCGTGCAACACGGAGGAATCCTGTTCGCAAGGATGTCGGATATTGACCCGCCATTCACCTCTATCTATGGTGCGATTCTCATACCGCGACCCCAGGTGCCAGCAGGGCATACGGCCGTTGGAGGAACGAGGGGAACCATGCCGCACATCGTCCGTGCCGCACTCGTCCAAACAGAGTGGACCGGCGACACCGATTCCATGCTCGCCGCCCACGAGAAATACGCGCGCGACGCCGCCGCCCAGGGAGCCCAGGTCATCGGCTTCCAGGAGGTGTTCAACGCCCCCTACTTCTGCCAGGTGCAGGAGGCCGAGCACTACCGGTGGGCCGAGAGCGTCCCCGACGGCCCCACCGTCACCCGTTTCCAGGCCCTGGCCCGGGAGCTGAACATGGTGATGGTGCTGCCCGTGTTCGAGATCGAGAAGCCCGGGTTCTACTACAACACCGCCGCCGTCATCGACGCCGACGGCACCTACCTGGGCAAGTACCGCAAGCACCACATCCCGCAGGTCAAGGGCTTCTGGGAGAAGTACTACTTCCGTCCCGGCAACCTGGGCTGGCCGGTGTTCGACACCGCCGTCGGCCGCGTCGGCGTCTACATCTGCTACGACCGCCACTTCCCGGAGGGGTGGCGGGCGCTCGGCCTGGCCGGGGCGCAGCTGGTGTACAACCCGTCGGCGACCAGCCGGGGCCTGTCCGCGTACCTGTGGAAGCTGGAGCAGCCGGCCTCGGCGGTCGCCAACGAGTACTTCATCGCGGCCATCAACCGGGTCGGCCGGGAGGAGTACGGCGACAACGACTTCTACGGCACCAGCTACTTCGTGGACCCGCGCGGGCAGTTCGTGGGGGACGTCGCCTCCGACACCGCGCCGGAGCTGGTGGTGCGCGACCTGGACTTCGACCTGATCGACGAGGTCCGCACCCAGTGGGCGTTCTACCGGGACCGCCGCCCGGACGCCTACGGCCCCCTGGTCGAGGGGTGACGGCCATGGGACGCACCCTCATTTCGGGCGGCCTGGTCGTCACCGCCGCCGACGAGCTGGAGGCCGACGTCCTCGTCGAGGACGGGAAGGTGGCCGCCCTGGCCCTGCCCGGAACCTGGGACGGGGTGGACGCCGAGGTCATCGACGCCGCCGGGCACTACGTCATCCCGGGCGGGGTGGACGCGCACACCCACATGGAGCTACCGTTCGGCGGCACCTTCGCCTCCGACACCTTCGAGACCGGGACCCGGGCGGCCGCCTGGGGCGGCACCACGACCATCATCGACTTCGCGGTGCAGAGCCCGGGCCAGGCCGTGCGTTCAGGGGTGGACGCGTGGATGGCCAAGGCGGAGGGCAACTGCGCGATCGACTACGGGTTCCACGCGATCCTGTCCGACGTCAACGAATCGTCGCTCAAGGAGATGGACGTGCTGGTGGACGAGGGCATCACCTCGTTCAAGATGTTCATGGCCTACCCGGGCGTGTTCTACAGCGACGACGGCCGGATCCTGCGGGCCATGCAGCGCGGCGCCGCCAACGGCGCGCTGACCATGATGCACGCCGAGAACGGCATCGCCATCGACGTGCTCGTCGAGCAGGCACTGGCGGCCGGCAAGACCGATCCCCGCTACCACGGCGAGGTCCGCAGGGCCCTGCTGGAGTCGGAGGCCACCCACCGCGCCATCCAGCTGGCCCGGGTGGCCGGGGCGCCGCTGTACGTGGTGCACGTGTCGGCGGGCGAGGCCGTGGAGGAGCTGGCCCGGGCCCGCGACCTGGGGCTGAACGTGTTCGGCGAGACCTGTCCGCAGTACCTGTTCCTGTCGGTGGACGACCTGGCCAAGCCGGACTTCGAGGGCGCCAAGTACGTGTGCTCGACTCCGCTGCGGCCGCGGGAGCACCAGGAGCTGCTGTGGCGGGCGCTGCGCACCAACGACCTGTCCGTGGTCTCCACCGACCACTGCCCGTTCTGCTTCAGCGGGCAGAAGGAGCTGGGCCGGGGCGACTTCTCCAAGATCCCCAACGGCCTGCCGGGGGTGGAGAACCGGATGGACCTGCTGCACCAGGCGGTCCTGGACGGCCACATCGACCGCCGCCGGTGGATCGAGCTGGCCTGCGCCACCCCGGCGCGCATGTTCGGGCTCTATCCGCGCAAGGGCACGATCGCCCCGGGCGCCGACGCCGACATCGTGGTCTACGACCCGAACGCCGAGCACGTGATGTCCGCCGACACCCACCACATGAACGTGGACTACTCCGCCTACGAGGGCAGGCGGGTGACGGGCCGCGCCCGCACCGTCCTGTCCCGCGGCCGGGTCGTGGTGGACGCCGGCGAGTACCTCGGCGCGGCCGGGCACGGCCGCTACCTGACCCGCGGCACCTGCCAGTACCTGATCTGATCTGCGAGGAGAGCACATGGACATCGGACTCGTCCTCCAGACCGACCCGCCCGCCGACCTGCTGGTGGACCGGATGGCGCGCGCCGACCGGCTCGGCTTCACCCACGGGTGGACGTTCGACTCGGTGGTGCTGTGGCAGGAGCCGTTCGTCATCTACAGCCGCGTCCTGGAGCGCACGGAGAACCTCACGGTGGGCCCGATGGTGACCAACCCGGGCACCCGCACCTGGGAGGTGACCGCCTCCCTGTTCGCGACCCTGAACGACATGTTCGGCAACCGGACGGTGTGCGGGATCGGCCGCGGCGACTCCGCGATGCGGGTGGCCGGGCGCAGCCCCGCCACCCTGGCCCGGCTGTCCCGGGCCATGACCGCCATCAAGGACCTGGCCGAGGGCCGGGAGGCGGACGTGGACGGGGCGGCCTTCCGCATCCCGTGGGTGCGCGACGGGAGACTGCCGGTCTGGATGGGCGCCTACGGGCCCAAGGCCCTGGAGCTGGTGGGGCGCCAGGCGGACGGGTTCATCCTCCAGCTGGCCGACCCGTACCTGACGGAGTGGATGGTCAAGGCGGTGCGGGAGGCCGCGGTGGAGGCGGGCCGCGACCCGGCGGAGATCACGGTGTGCGTGGCCGCCCCGGCCTACGTCACCGACGGGTCGGCGCAGGGGCTGGCGCACGCCCGCGAGCAGTGCCGCTGGTTCGGCGGGATGGTGGGCAACCACGTCGCCGACCTGGTGGCGCGGTACGGGCACACGGGGGCGGTCCCCCAGGAGCTGACCGACTACATCGAGGCCCGGCAGGGCTACGACTACAGCCACCACGGCCGGGCCGACAACCCCGACACCGCGTTCGTGCCCGACAGCGTGGTGGACCGGTTCTGCCTGCTGGGGCCGGTCAAGGAGCACGTGGCCAAGCTGGAGCGGCTGCGCGCGGTGGGCGTGGACCAGTTCGCGGTCTACGCGATGCACGACGACGTGGACGGGGTCATCGACGCCTACGGGCGCGACGTGGTCCCGGCCGTGTCCGGGATCTGACCCGGCCGGAACACGGAAGTCACACGAGGCGCGCACACTGCCGGGACGGGTGCGGCGGCGGCCCCGAAGGGTCGTCTCCGCACCCCTGGTGACGTGCGAGGATATTCGATGGTCCGAAACGGATTCGGAATTGTCGTACGTTCCGCCAGGACCCCGCCACCCCGTGGGCCCGACGCCGCGCCCACCCCCCTGAATTCCCCGTATCACCGAAGAGCAGGTGCCCCGTGACCCAAGAAGCCCCACCGTCCCCGGAACCGAGCGCCGTCGCCCATCCCGACGGCCGCGTCTCCCTGGCCGAGGGCGCGTCCATGCCCGAGAGCCCCTACGTCAACGAGGACCTCCAGCCGGTGCCGATGTCCCGGCGCACCTGGGGCACCGGGAGCTTCACCGCCCTGTGGGTGAGCATGTCGGTGAGCATCCCCGCCTGGACCCTGGCCAGCGGCCTGATCGCCGCGGGCATGGACTGGCGCCAGGCGATCCTGTGCGTGGTCCTGGGCAACGTCATCGTTCTGGTGCCGATGGTGCTGACCGGCCACGCGGGCGCCAAGTACGGCATCCCCTTCCCGGTGTTCGCCCGTGCCTCCTTCGGCCTGCGCGGCGCCAACCTGCCGGCGCTGCTGCGCGGCGCGGTCGCCTGCGGCTGGTTCGGCATCCAGACCTGGGTGGGCGGCCAGGGCGTGTACGTGCTCGCCGGGCGGCTGTTCGGCGAGGGCTGGCTGGGCGCCTCCGAGGTCGGCGGCAACCCGTGGACCCTGTGGCTGTCGTTCGCCGTGTTCTGGGTGGTGCAGGTGTTCATCATCCTGTGGGGCATGGAGGGCGTCCGCAAGGTGCAGGTGTGGGCGGCGCCGCTGATGATCGTCGGCGGCCTGGCCCTGCTGGTGTGGATGGCCGTGGAGGCCGGCGGCCTGGGCGTGATGCTGGCGGGCGACCCGGAGGGCATGGACTGGGGCCCGTCGTTCTGGGCGCTGTTCTTCCCCTCGCTGATGGGCGTCATCGGCTACTGGGCGACGCTGACCCTGAACATCAGCGACTTCACCCGCTTCTCCAACTCCCAGCGCGCCCAGGTCCTGGGCCAGTCGCTGGGCCTGCCCACCACGATGACCCTGTTCTCGCTGCTGGCCGTCATGGTGACGGCGGGCACCGCCGCGGTGTACGGCGAGCCGCTGTGGAACCCGATCGACATCGTGGCGCAGATGGGCAGCGGCCTGGGCCTGCTGTTCGCGATCTTCATCGTGCTGCTGGCGACGGTGTCCACCAACATCGCCGCGAACCTGGTGGGCCCGGCCTACGACCTGGCCAACCTGGCGCCGCGCCTGATCACCTTCCGCACCGGGGCGATCATCACCTGCTTCCTGGGCGTGCTCATCTTCCCGTGGAGGCTGCTGGAGAACGAGAGCGTCTACATCTTCACCTGGCTGGGCACCGTCGGCGGCGTCCTGGGCACGGTGGCGGGCATCCTGCTCGCCGACTACTGGGTGGTGCGCCGGACCCGGCTGGACCTGCCCGGCCTGTACACGCGCGCGTCGGAGTACTGGTACGGCGGCGGCTGGAACTGGCGGGCGCTGGTGGCGTTCGGCACCGGCACCCTGCTGGCCGTGGGCGGCTCCCACTCGGGTGTGGACGCGGCGACCGGCGCCAAGCTGGGCCCGTTCCCCGAGGACGGCCTGATCCCGCTGCTGGCCCCGCTGGCCGACTACGGGTGGGTGATCGGCCTGGCCACCTCCTTCGTCCTGTACTGGGTGCTGAACCTGGCGGCGCCGGTCCGCGTCCCGGCCGCCGGGGAGACCGGTGCCCGGGAAGCCGGTACCGGGGAGGCCGGAGAGGCCGGCGGCACCGCCGGCACCGCGGCGGCTCCGGAGGCCGACGCCCCGGAGAAGACCGGCTCCTGACCCGCCGGGGCACCGCCCCGATCCGCTCCCGTGGGGGGTCGCACCGTCCGGTGCGGCCCCCCACGTGGTTCCCTGTCATCGTGACCAGTCACATGCGTTATGCGAACGTGGCCGGTGCCCCACAGCGGGTAGCGTCGAAAACCAGACCGCCTTCTCGCGCATCGGACCAGTTCAGAGCGGTTCCTCACGGACGATGCCCGACGAGGGCCGTACAGGGTGACGAAAAGTTCCTTCCGGGGCGGTCAACCCGCCGACAGGGATCTTCGTCCCATTCACACCAGAACCCGAACAACGGGTTAAGGCGTTAGAAACAGAGAACCCAAATAAGACGAACGGCGCACACGACCCTCCACCGGAGCGGCACCCGCGCCTCTCGGCCTCTCGTGCCAGGAACCCGCACGTTTCCCCCAAGGTCGGGCAGTACATCCCCCAACTCTTCGTGAAGAGGGAGACGACCTTGCCTGAAAGCAGTACCTTCCCACCACTCGCACCCGCCACGAGGACGGTCGCGGTCGTCCTGGCCGGCGGCAGCGGCCAGCGCATCGGCCTGGCGACGCCCAAGCAGCTCCTGAAGATCGCCGGGAAGACGATCCTTGAGCACACGCTCGACACCTTCGAGCAGGCTCCGCGCGTCGACGAGGTCATCGTGATGATGAACCCCGGATTCGTGAACGACGCCGAGGCCATCGTGCGCAAGGCCGGGCTCACCAAGGTGACCCGGGTGCTGCCGGGCGGTACCTCCCGCAACGCCACCACCCAGCTCGCCCTGGACGCGCTGGCCCACCTGCCCGCGGACACCACCAACCTGCTGTTCCACGACGCGGTGCGCCCCCTGCTGTCCCAGCGCGTCATCGACGACTGTGTCGACTCCCTGGACCGCTTCGCCGCGGTCGACGTGGCGATCCCCTCCTCGGACACCATCATCGAGGTGGACGACGACGTCATCACCGACGTCCCCACCCGGTCCCGCCTGCGCCGCGGCCAGACCCCGCAGGGCTTCCGGATGTCGGCCATCCGCGACGCCTACAAGCGCGCCTGGGCCGACCCGGACTTCGAGGCCACCGACGACTGCACCGTCGTCCTGCGCTACTCCCCCGGAACCCCGATCCACGTGGTGGCCGGCGAAGAGCAGAACATGAAGGTCACCCAGCCGGTCGACATCTTCATCGCCGACAAGCTCTTCCAGCTCTCCTCCGCGGACACCCCCGAGTTCACCGACCAGGACCGCGACCGGCTGCTGAACGGGCGGACCGTCGTGGTGTTCGGCGGCAGCCACGGCATCGGGGCCGAGGTCGCCGACCTGGCGGAGAAGCACGGCGCCCGCGTCTTCCGCTACTCGCGCAGCGCCACCCGCACCGACGTGGCCAACCCGGCCGACATCTCCGGGGCCCTGGAGCAGGCGCACAGCGCCACCGGCCGCATCGACCACGTCGTCAACACCGCCGGGGTGCTGCGCATCGGGCGGCTGGACGCCACCGACCCGGAGGTGATCGAGGAGGCGCTGCGGGTCAACTACCTGGCGCCGGTGCACATCGCCCGCGCCTCCTTCCCGTACCTGGCCCAGACCGGAGGGCAGCTGCTGCTGTACACCTCCAGCTCCTACACCCGGGGCCGGGCCGAGTACAGCCTGTACTCCTCCACCAAGGCCGCCACGGTCAACCTGACCCAGGCGCTGGCCGACGAGTGGTCCGAGGACGGCGTGCGCATCAACTGCATCAACCCCGAGCGCACCCGCACCCCGATGCGCGTGAAGGCGTTCGGCGAGGAGCCCACCGGAACGCTGCTCAGCGCCGAGAAGGTGGCCACGACCTCCCTGGACGTGCTGCTCTCCGACCTCACCGGGCACGTCGTCGACGTCCGCCGCGAGGACCCGGTGACCGCCGCCCGGACGCGCAGAACGGAGGCGGCCAAGTGAACCGGCTCCGTCATCTGGGGGTGGACGGCCCGGCGCTGGCCGTCCTGGCCGCCATGGGGCTGTCGTTCCTGCTCCAGGCGGTCGAGGTCGCCATGGCGCAGGTCTGGGTGTTCGGGGTCCTGGTCCTGGTCCTGTACACCACCGAGTGGCTGATCGCCCAGCGCGTCACCGTGCTCACCAAGGTGCTCAGCCGCATCCGGGTGGGGCTCACCGTGCGGATGCTGCTGCGGCAGATCCTGCTGATCGCCCTGTACGTGTCCGTGGGGGCGATCGGCACCCCGGCCTACTGGTCGACGTTCGCGGGGATGGCCGCGTTCTTCATGCTGTCCCTGGTCTACGACCTGATGCGGATGCAGATCCTGCGCCGTTCCCGGCTGCCGGTGCGGACCCGCAACCTGGACCTGTCGGCGCTGAACCTGCCGAACCCGCCCGGGTTCGTGCGCGAGCTGCCGATGAACCGCGTGTTCCTCGCCGACATCGCCCTGGTGATGGGCGGGGTGGCGCACCTGGCCGGCGGCCCGGAGTGGCTCGCGATCGGCGGCGCCGTGCTGAGCGCGGGCGCGGTCCTGCTGCTGGTGCTGGCGAGCGTGCCGACGTTCCTGGCGCACCTGCGCTTCCCCTCCGACGCGCAGTTCATCGAGGAGGTCAACGAGCGGCTGCGCGCGTACCGGCCCGAGGTGGTCCTGTACTTCACGTTCGGTGTGGGCAGCCAGAACGGCGTCTACCAGGCCAACATGTGGCTGGAGGCGATGGAGCGGCTGGACCGGCGGGCCCTGGTGGTGTTCCGCGAGCACGCCAACCTGCCGCACCTGGAGCCGACCTCGCTGCCGGTGGTGTGCGTGCCGCGCGCCGACGACCTGGCCGCCCTGGACCTGTCCACGGTGCGGGTGGCCCTGTACCCGGGCAACGCGGGCAAGAACATCCACCTGGTGCAGCGCGCCGAGATCAAGCACGTGTTCATCGGACACGGCGACAGCGACAAGCTGCCCAGCAGCAACCGGGTCAGCCGGATCTTCGACGAGATCTGGGTGGCCGGCCGCGGCGGGCGCGAGCGCTACCGCCGGGTCCGGCACGCCATCGACGACCGCGACGTGGTGGAGGTGGGCCGCCCCCAGCTGGACGTGGTCCAGGGCCCGCGGTCGGCGGCCGAGCGGTCGGTGCCCACCGTGATCTACGCGCCCACCTGGGAGGGCGTGGACGACAACAACTACCTGACCTCGGCGGACACCGTCGGCGTTGAGCTGGTGGAGCGGCTGCTGGCCGGCGGCGAGCCGGTCCGGCTGATCTACAAGCCGCACCCGCTGCTGGGCAAGCGGTCCGCGCGCGCCGCCGCGGCGCACCGGCGGATCGTGGAGGCGGTCACCGCGCACAACCGCGGTCTGGACCCGGTGACCCCGGAGGCCGAGCGGCAGTTGTCGGAGCTGCGGGCGCGGATCGAGCGGTTCCGGGAGGAGTCCTCGGAGCGGCACCTGACCGCGGCCGACCTGGCCGGGTACCGGGACCTGCTGCGGCAGTGGCACGACCTGTACTGGACGTCCGCGGGGCCGCTGCGCCACCACGTGGTCACCGACCCGTTCCCGACGCTGTTCTCGTGCTTCAACGAGTCGGACGCGATGGTGAGCGACATCTCCAGCGTGGTCGCCGACTTCATCGCCAGCGGCAAGCCGTACGCCATCGCGGACCTGTGGGACACCGAGGACGGTGAGTTCCGCAGGCAGTACCCGTCCGCGGGGGCCGGGTACCTGCTGCGGCCCGGTCTGGCCGGGCTGGACGAGGTCCTGTCGGCGGCCCGGGAACCGGCGGGCGACGCGATGGCCCGGCGCCGGGAGATCCTCAAGGAGTACCTGCTGGGTCCAGACGAGCCGGACGCCCAGACGCGGTTCGCCGCGGCCGCGGACGCCCTGTACGAGCGGGGGCTGCGGGACTTCCCGCTCGGCACCTTCGCCGAGCCGGTCCCGGCCGACCCGTTCCGCGAGGACGCGGGCGACGGGACGGACGGGCTGGACGGGGTGAACGGCACGGACGTCCAGGTGGGCGGCAGGGTCGCCGTCTCCGTGCCCGACACGGACGAGGCGGTCTGAGGCCCGTTCCGGAATCGTGATGAAGGGGGCCGCGCGTGGTTCGCGCGGCCCCCTTCCGCGTTCCCCCAGGGCGTCACCTGCGGTGACACGTTCGCCATCCGAATCGGGCCGTGAGTCATCTAACTCACAAACCGCAGGTAAACCCCATATCCTGTTAAAACGTCTTTCCGTCTACCCGGTGAAGTCTCGTCGAGCAGGGAGCGGTCGCACCTCGACCTCCCCCGGGCTTCCCCTGAGGTACGACCCCGCCCGCACACCCCTTTCGGAGTCCAGCCTTGCCCAGTCATGCCACCGAGCCCGTAGCCCGATCCGTGACCCGCACCGTCGCCGTCGTCCTGGCCGGCGGCAGCGGCCAGCGCATCGGCCTCGCGACGCCCAAGCAGCTCCTGAAGATCGCCGGGAAGACGATCCTTGAGCACACCTTGGAGCTGTTCGAGCAGGCCCCCCGGGTGGACGAGGTCATCGTGATGATGAACCCCGGCTTCGTGAACGACGCCGAGGCCATCGTGCGCAAGGCCGGACTGGGGAAGGTCACCCGGGTGCTGCCGGGCGGCACCTCCCGCAACGCCACCACCCAGCTCGCCCTGGACGCGCTGTCGCACTACTCGGCGGAGAACACCAACGTCCTCTTCCACGACGCGGTGCGGCCCCTGCTGTCCCAGCGGGTCATCGACGACTGCGTCACCGCCCTGGAGACCTACCAGGCGGTGGACGTGGCGATCCCGTCCTCGGACACCATCATCGAGGTGGACGACGACGTCATCACCGACGTCCCCACCCGGGCCCGGCTGCGCCGCGGGCAGACCCCGCAGGGGTTCCGCCTCGCCACCATCCGCAACGCCTACGCCAAGGCGTGGGCCGACCCGGGCTTCGAGGCCACCGACGACTGCACCGTCGTGCTGCGCTACGCGCCGGACGTGCCGATCCACGTGGTCGCCGGCGAAGAGCAGAACATGAAGGTGACCCAGCCGGTCGACATCTTCATCGCCGACAAGCTCTTCCAGCTGTCCTCGGCCGCCACGCCGGAGTTCACCGAGGCGGACTACGCCGAGCGGCTCGCCGGCAAGACCGTCGTGGTGTTCGGCGGCAGCTACGGGATCGGCGCGGGGATCGCCGACCTGGCGGAGAAGCACGGCGCCCGTGTCTTCCGCTACTCGCGCAGCGCCACCCGCACCGACGTGGCCAACCCGGCCGACATCTCCGGGGCGCTGGAGCAGGCCCACTCCGCGACCGGCCGCATCGACTACGTCGTCAACACCGCCGGGGTGCTGCGCATCGGCCGCCTCGACCAGACCGACGACTCCGTCATCGAGGAGGCGCTGCGGGTCAACTACCTGGCCCCGGTGCACATCGCCCGCGCCTCCTTCCCGTACCTGGCGCAGACCAAGGGCCAGCTGCTGCTCTACACGTCCAGTTCCTACACGCGCGGGCGCGGCGAGTACAGCCTGTACTCCTCCACCAAGGCGGCGACCGTCAACCTGACCCAGGCGCTGGCCGACGAGTGGTCCGAGGACGGGGTGCGCATCAACTGCATCAACCCCGAGCGGACCCAGACGCCCATGCGCACCAAGGCGTTCGGCGAGGAGCCCGCGGGCACCCTGCTCAGCGCGGAGAAGGTGGCCACGACCTCGCTGGACGTGCTGCTGTCCGACCTCACCGGGCACGTCGTCGACGTGCGCCGCGAGGACCTGCCGGGCATCGGGGCCGCCGGGAGCGCCAAGTGAACAAGCTCCGCGACCTCGGCCGCGCCACACTCCTGGGCGCGGCCCTGCTCGGGCTCACCTACCTGGTGATGCTCGCCGGCGTCATCGCCGGATCCTGGTGGGTCTTCGCCATCGGCGCGGCCGGAAGCTACGCCATGGACGCGCTGCTGCTGCACCGGCTCCACGACCTGGCCAAGCTGGTCCAGCAGATCCGCCTGGGCATCACCCCGCGCGCGCTGCTGCGCCAGCTGCTGGTGCTGGGGCTGCTCATCACCTCGACCACGGCCACCTCCACGGGTATCGGCATGGTCCTGCTGGTGTTCCTGCTGCTCTTCGGCCTCCAGCTCATGGCGGGCATCGCCGCCCGGATGCTGCGCGCCTCGCGCAAGCTGCCGATCGTCACCCGCAACATCGACCTGGGCGCGCTGAACATCCCCGACAGCCCGCCCATGCCGCTCGTCCGCGAGCCGATGAGCCGGCTGCTGCCGCTGGACGCCTTCCTGGTGTTCGGTGTCGTGGGGTACGTGTGGTTCGGCTCGGCCTGGGCCGTGGCGGCCGGTGCCGCGCTGACCCTGGGCGTCACCGTCCTGGCGCTGCTGATGCTGGCGTGGCACATCCGGCGCGCCCGCACCATCCCCTCCTCCGAGCGGGTCATGGAGCTCACCCAGTCCTGGCTGGGCTCCTACCGGCCCGAGGTGATCCTGTACTTCTCCGGTTCGGCCGACTCCACCTACCAGGTGAACATGTGGCTGGACACCCTGGCCGGGCTGGACCGGCGCGGCATCGTGGTGCTGCGCGAGCGCGTGATCGCCGCCCAGCTGGCGCCCACCGCCGTCCCGGTGCTGTGCGTGCCCACCGCCACCGACCTGATGGCGCTGGACTTCGGCCCGGCGCGGGTGGCGCTGTACCCGGCGAACACCGGCAAGAACATCCACATGCTGCGCAACCCGATGATCAAGCACGTGTTCATCGGGCACGGCGACAGCGACAAGATCGCCAGCGTCAACCCGTTCAGCAAGGTCTACGACGAGGTGTGGACCGCAGGGCGGGCGGGGCTGGACCGGTACGTGCGCGCCCAGGTGGGCGTGCGCCCCGACGAGGTCGTCGAGGTGGGGCGTCCCCAGCTGGACACCATCCGCACCGACACCGCGCCCAACGCCGTCCGGACCGTGCTGTACGCGCCGACCTGGGAGGGGTGGACCGACGAGCCGGGCAACACCTCGCTGATCGACGCGGGCCCCACCCTGATCGAGCAGCTACTGAAGGCCGAGCCGGGCGTACGCGTGCTGTACAAGCCGCACCCGTTCACCGGCATCCGCTCGGCGCGGGCGCGCCGGGCGCACCAGAGGATCGTCACGCTGCTGGAGGCCGCGAACAAGGCCGCGGGGCACGGCGAGCGGGACACCCGCGAGCTGGCCGCGCTGGACCGCCGCCTGGCCGCCTTCGACGACGACCGGGGCGCCACCGACGAGGCCCACAACTCGCGCGAGGAGGGAAAGACCGACCCCGCGCGCATCGCCGGGGTGGCCGCCCTCACCGAGGACTGGCACCGGGTGTACTGGGAGGGGCAGCCCGACACCGCGCACCTGGTGATCCAGGGGCCGCGGCCGTCGCTGTACTCGTGCTTCAACCAGGCCGACCTGCTCATCAGTGATATTTCGAGCGTGGTGGCCGACTTCGTCGCCACCGAGAAGCCCTACGCGATCACCAACTGCGAGGGCATCACGCACGAGGAGTTCCGCGTCAAGCACCCGACCTCGAGCGCGGCGTACATGCTGTTCCCCGACGGGGAGGGCCTGGACACCGCCCTGGCGGCCGTGCACCTGCGCGACGCCGACGAGCTCGCCGAGCAGCGGCACGAGCTGCGCGCGTACCTGCTGGGGCCCTCGGACGTCAGCTCCATGAGCCGGTTCGCCGCCGCCGTGGACGACCTGTACACGCGCGCCGCCGAACTGCGGCCGCTGTCACCCCTCGGCGAGGAGACCCCCGCCGAACTCACCACTTCCTGAGTGAATGACGGCCGGGGCCGCGAGCACGTCTTCCGCTCGCGGCCCCGGCCGTTCTCTTGGCTCTCCTGGCCGAAGGGGACCTCGTGTGGGCGCCCGCTAGCGGCGAACGCCGGACAGCAGCGCCGCCCACTCCACGGCTGGCAGTAGGAGATAGCAGGCGGAGGGATTCTGGGAATCACGAACGGCGGCGGCCCCCGGAAGGTCTGCGACCTCCACACAGTTGCTTCGATCGCTATAGCTGGACTTGCGAAAGCGCAGGGAGGCGGTGTTGCCGGTGTGCATCGTCATCCCTGCGTCGTCCCCCGTCCCTTGCCGCCCACCCTCGCCTGGCCTCATGAGGCCACCAAGTCCGTGGTGCCTTCCCCAACCGTCCCCTCCTGGATACAGTGAGTCTGGGAACTGAGAAGGGACCCTCGCTATGCGAGGGTCCCTTTCGTGTGGGCGTTCTTTAGCGGCGGACGCCGGACAGCAGCGCCGCCCACTCTGCGGCCGGGAGCAGCAGATACCCGGCAGAGGGGTTCTGGGAGTCACGGACGGCGGCAGCCCTCGGGAGGTCAGCGACCTCCACGCAGTTACCACCGCTGGGCTGGCTGTAGCTGGACTTACGGAACACGAGGTCGTGGCCGCTAGGGACGGGAACTGAGGTGCTCATGGTCTTATTTCTCGATCATGCGTCGTAGGTACTCGATCGTCTCATCCGGTCGCAGGGCGGCCAGGCGCAGGTGATTCATCAGGGTTCGATATCTGGCAACCTCCTCGGCCTCTTCCAGGTACAACCCATCCGTGTCCGTCTCCAGATACACGACCGTGGGGTCCACTGGTTCGGGGAACTCCAAGATGACGAACGGGCCGCCGCTTCCGGCGTTGGGCCGGTCAGCCCGTGCCATCTGGAGAGTGACGCTCGGCTGCTCGGCCATGTCCAGCAGGTGCTCGATCTGGGCCTTGCGCACGTCGGGGTAGTGCTCCAGCCGGTTGAGCGCGGTCTCATCGAAGATGGCCCAAAGCTCGGGCGGCTCTTCGGTCAGGATGCGCTGGCGCGCGATGCGGGCGTCGACGATGCGTTGGACTTCCTCGGCGCGGTTCAGCGCCGACTCCGCCAGCAGACGGATGTAGGAAGAGACCTGGAGAAGGCCCGGAATCATGATGGGTTCCCAGGTCGAGATGGCGGAGGCCTCGGTCTCGAATCCGACGTATCTGGCGGCCAGCACGTCCTTGTAGCGGGCCCACCAACCGGTCTGGAGAGACTGCCGACACAGATCGAGGATCTCGTCGTGCTCCCGGCCGGGGGAGATATCGCAGGCGGCGAGGATCTGCCGCACTTCCGACAGCGTGGGGCGCTGCTTCGCGCCGTTCTCGATGTTCGAGTACGTCGACCGTGAAATGCCCGCCCGGCGGGCGACCTCCTCGCTCGTGAGCTTGGCAGCGAGCCGGATCCTGCGCAGTTCAGAGGACAGGCGACGTCGGCGAATCGTGGGTGAGTACCTAGTGGCCATGGTGAGTCCGATCGTAGACCGCTGCCGCTCAGAGGCGGACATTTTGGGATACCGGGCACACATTACACAGCATCCCGAACTATATTGACCACCAAGCCTTGCAAACTTGGAATCCAAGTCGCATCATAGTGGCAACTCAGTTCCCCGTCGGGCTTCCCACCCGGCACCCCTACCGGAGGTGTGCGCCCATGGCGCGATACCGCTATCTGAACTGCTCCGAACTCGTGGCCGCCCGATGGCTGGCCTCGGAGGCCCTCCGCTGGAGGCGACCCCGCCGGGCCAGCAGGGCCCGTATGTACACCACGCACCCGGGGCGCGACCTGGCGCCGTTGACCCTGGCGGTGCGGCAGTGGATCTCCCACACCACCCCGCCCCCGCCCCCGGTGACGCCCTCGCCCTCGCTCTCCCTCCCGCTCCCGCGCAGGGCCAGCGACACGGCCCCCACCGGCCGGCCCCGGGTCCCGGAACCCCGCACCAGCCCGGACCAGCGGCCCGAACCCCCGGCCGCCCTGTCGACCCCGACCCCGATCGCGGACGCGGCCGCGGAGTCGGTGCCCGGCTCGGGATTCACCGCCGCCCTGGCCTCCCGGCCCCGCATCCAGGCCCTACGCCAGGGCAGCCGCACCCGCATTCACCCCCGGCCGGGGTCCCCCACGGCCAAGAGCCGGGCGGCGGCGCGGCTGCGGGCCCGGACCATGGCGTTCCGCACCACCACCCACCTGACCGCCGACCGCGACGGTTTGTGGAAAGACGCCCTGGCCGCCGCCCGCATCCTGAAGTGGAACCTGGGGAAGGCGGCGTAATGCGGCGCGTGTGCGACATCCGCGAGTTCTCCTCGATCCAGACACTCGGGTTCTGGGCCAACGTCCACCAGGTACCGCTGCGCTACCTCGGACCCACCCTGGAGGGCCACGCGGTCTACGCAGCCACCCACGGCGCCACGACCCGGGTCGCGGTCACCGCAGGGCGCGACCCCCACCCCCTCCCCCTGGTCTGGCGCAGCCCCCTGGAGGCCCTATGACCACCGAACCCAACAGGCCCACCGGTCTCGCCGGAACCCCCGGGGTCCCGCCCCCGCGCCCGGCCCCGGAGCCGAACCCGACCCTGCGCATGCTGGACGACCTCATCCACCGCCGCTGGGTCCTCACCCTGGAGCCCACACCCGACGGCGGCACCGAGATCGTCGCCTACCGGCCCCTCGGCTGGACCGGACCCGGCGACCCCCACGAACGCCTCGCCGCACCCGACCACGCCGCCATGCGGGACCTGTTGGCCGGCCACACCACCACGGACACCGCTGAGAACAGGGAGTAGGACATGGGCAAGCCCGGATACACCGACCCGGCCGAGGACCCGATCCCGGACGACCTCACCGAAGAAGAAAAGAACGCCGTCCGCCGCCAGGGCGAGTTCCTCGCCTGGCAGCGCTCCGTCCTAGACGCCCCAACTGACGGCGACTGACCACCACCGCTCTCCTGAACCCCCGCGCGCCCGGAGACCCCACCAGTCCTCCCGGGCACGCGGGACCCAGACCGGCCGCCCCGCACACCGACACCCGTGTCGGCGAGGGG
>NZ_JBJJBV010000146.1:0-17231 GCF_045446735.1 Nocardiopsis protaetiae | reverse complement strand
GTAGCCCAGGCGGCGCCCGCACGCCCCGCTCCCGCCCCTCCCCGACACGCCGACGGGCCCGGCCGCGTCGGCGGCCGGGCCCGTTCGGGTGCGGATCAGCAGGTGCCCGTCAGGCGGTGCTCAGAGCGAACTCCTCCAGCTTGCCCGCCAGCAGCTGCGAGACGAAGGCGTGCAGCTCGGTGCCCTCGGCGGTGTGCTCCTCGGTGAGGACGCGCCCCTCCTCGTGCACCTTGGCGACCAGGTCGCCGCGCGAGTACGGCACCCGCACGCGCACCTCGTGCGCGAGCTCGGGCAGCGCCTCGGCCAGTGCCGTGACCAGTCCGGCCACGCCCTCCCCGGTCCGGGCGGAGACCTCGACCATCCCGGGGTACCGGGTGCGCAGCACCTTGAGCACGTCCGGGTCGGCAGCGTCGACCTTGTTGACCACGATCATCTCGGGCACGTCGGTGGCGTCGATATCGGCGAACACCTCGTGCACCGCGGCGATCTGGCTCTCCGGGTCGGGGTGCGACCCGTCGATCACGTGCAGGATGAGGTCGGCGTCGGCGACCTCCTCCAGGGTGGACCGGAACGCTTCGACCAGCTGGTGCGGCAGGTGCCGGACGAACCCGACGGTGTCGCTGAGCGTGAACGCCCGGCCGTCGGGCGTGCGCGCCTGGCGGACCGTGGGGTCCAGGGTGGCGAACAGGGCGTTCTCCACCAGGACTCCGGCGCCGGTCAGCCGGTTGAGCAGGCTGGACTTGCCGGCGTTGGTGTACCCGGCGATGGCCACCGAGGGCACCTGTCGGGTGCGTCGGACGTCGCGCTTGACGTCGCGGGCGATGCGCATGTGGGCGAGCTGCCTGCGCAGCTTGGCCATCTTGTCGTTGATGCGCCGCCGGTCGGTCTCGATCTTGGTCTCACCGGGACCGCGTGTGCCCACGCCGCCGCCGGCGCCGCCGCCACCGGAGCCGCCGGCCTGTCGGGACAGGCTGTCGCCCCAGCCGCGCAGGCGCGGGAGCAGGTAGTTGAGCTGGGCCAGTTCGACCTGGGCCTTGCCCTCGCTGCTGCGCGCGTGCTGGGCGAAGATGTCCAGGATGAGCGCGGTGCGGTCGACGACCTTGACCTTGACGACGTCCTCCAGCTGGCGCAGCTGGCCGGGGGTGAGCTCACCGTCGCAGATGACGGTGTCGGCCCCGGTGGCCTCGACGATGTCGCGCAGTTCGGCGGCCTTGCCCTTGCCGACGTAGGTGGCGGGGTCGGGCTTGGAGCGGCGCTGGGTGAGGCCTTCCAGGACCATGGCCCCGGCGGTCTCGGACAGGGCGGCCAGCTCGACCAGCGAGTTGTCGGCGTCGGCCTGGGTGCCGCTGGTCCACACGCCGATCAGGACGACGCGCTCCAGCCGCAGTGACCGGTACTCGACCTCGGTGATGTCGGTGAGTTCGGTGGACAGCCCCTGGACGCGGCGCAGTGCGTGCCGGTCGGCGAGTTCCATCTCGCCCTGGTCGGGGGTGTCCCCGTGCACATGACGGTCGCCGCCGGTGTCGCGGCGGGACCCCTCACCGTTGTCGGTCCCGTCCTCGGTGGCGAACGTGTCGTGGAGCCTCTCCTCGTCGGCGGCCTCGTAGGCCTCGCGGGAGCTTCCACGGGTTTCAGCAGTACTCATATCCCTCCAGGTGGGTCAACGCGGTCACCGGGGTGATTCTTCCCGGTCCGCGCCGTGCGGACCGCCCCGTCGATGGTGACACGCGCTTCCCGCCGGGGCACCTGAATTATCGCAGGCCACGTGGCGGAAGACACGCCACCGTCGCGGCCCTTCCGCACGCACCCCGTTCGGCTGCGACATAAGAACCGCGGAAGTTATCCGAGAATTTTCAACAAGCTTCACGCTGTGCGAAACTTCGAACTCATGCAGGGTAGGGGCCGCGTTGACCACGCCTCACCAGCAACGGTAGCGTTTTCCACATCCCAGAAGCTTGTTTCGTATTGCGGAAGGTATGCCATGGGCGCCACCCACGGGGTCGAAATCACCGGCCCCCTCAACGACCGGTTCGACGAGATCCTCACCGATGAGGCCCTCGCCCTCGTCGCCGAGCTGCACCGCGCCGCCGAGGAGCGCCGCCAGGAGCTCCTGGCCGCGCGCAAGGTCCGTGAGGAGCAGGTCGCCGCCGGCATCGACCTCGACTTCCTCCCCGAGACGAAGCACGTCCGCGAGGACGACTCCTGGCAGGTCGCCGCGCCCGCCCCCGGCATCACCGACCGCCGCGTCGAGATCACCGGCCCCACCGAGCGCAAGATGACCATCAACGCGCTCAACTCCGGCGCCAAGGTGTGGCTGGCCGACTTCGAGGACGCCAACACCCCGCTGTGGGAGAACATGATCCAGGGGCAGCTCAACCTGCGCGACGCCCTGGACCGCACCATCGACTTCACCTCCCCCCAGGGCAAGACCTACGCCCTCAAGGCCGACGAGGAGCTGGCCACCATCGTGGTCCGCCCGCGCGGCTGGCACCTGGACGAGAAGCACATCCTGGTCGACGGCCGGCGGGTCAGCGGCGGCATCGTCGACTTCGCCCTCTACTTCTTCCACTGTGCGCAGCGCCAGCTGGACAAGGGCAAGGGCCCGTACTTCTACCTGCCCAAGATGCAGAGCCACCTCGAAGCCCGCCTGTGGAACGACATCTTCGTCATCGCCCAGGAGCGCCTCGGCATCCCCCGCGGCACCATCCGCGCCACCTGCCTGATCGAGACCATCCCGGCCGCGTTCGAGATGGAGGAGATCCTCTACGAGCTGCGCGAGCACTCCGCGGGCCTGAACGCCGGCCGCTGGGACTACCTCTTCAGCCTCATCAAGACCCACCGCACCCGCGGCAGCAAGTTCGTGCTGCCCGAGCGCAACGCCGTCACCATGACCGCCCCGATGATGCGCGCCTACACCGAGCTGCTGGTCAAGACCTGCCACAAGCGCGGCGCCCACGCCATCGGCGGCATGGCCGCGTTCATCCCGTCCCGCAAGGACGAGGAGGTCAACAAGGTCGCCTTCGCCAAGGTCCGCGACGACAAGTCCCGCGAGTCCGGCGACGGCTTCGACGGCTCCTGGGTCGCCCACCCCGACCTGGTGCCGATCGCCATGGAGATCTTCGACGGCGTCCTGGGCGAGAAGCCCAACCAGATCGACAAGAAGCGCCCCGAGGTCGAGGTGTCCGCGGCCGACCTGCTGGCCGTCGACCGGACGCCGGGCGGCGTCACCCAGGCGGGCCTGCGCGGCAACGTCAACGTCGCGTTGCAGTATCTGGCGGCCTGGATGGGCGGCAACGGCGCGGTGGCGATCCACAACCTGATGGAGGACGCCGCCACCGCCGAGATCTCCCGCTCCCAGATCTGGCAGTGGCTGCACAACGGCGTCACCCTCGACGACGGCCCCGAGGTCACCGCCGAGCTGGTCACGCAGATCATCGACGAGGAGCTGGCGGCCATCCGCGAGTCCCTGGGCGCGGCGTTCGACGAGGACCTGTACAAGCAGGCCAAGGAGCTGTTCTCCGAGGTCGCGCTGGCCGACGAGTACGTCGACTTCCTGACGCTGCCCGCCTACGAGCGCATGCCGTAGAACGTTCTCGGACGTCCGGACCCGGGTCGGCCCTGGGCGGCCGAACGGCGAGATCGCCCGACGGTCGCACGGGCCCCGGCTCGCCGGAGCACGACGCCCGCCGGGCCGACCGCCGCCGGTCGCCTCGCAGGAGAACACCTGACGACCGCCCACGGCACCGGCCCTCCGGCGCGCGCCGCCCGCGGCTCGGGCGGCCAACCACCGGGGCGGCCTGCGCCGACCGTCGCGTGAGAGACCGCCCGACGGCCGCCGCGGGCGTCCGCCGACCCTGCCCGGCGGCACGGGCACCCCGGTACTCCAGGGGCGGCGATCCACACGGATCGCCGCCCCTTTTCCGTCTCCTTGATTCCGCCCTCCGGATTCCGTCACCCCGAACAGCACATTCCGCACGCCCTCTTGTGTCCTGGGCCACACGGTCGTACCTTTCCAACGCGAGGCCGTCCACACAGAGGTCCGACCGCGTCCGCGACGACAGCCCGGGAGGCGCCATGCCCGACACCGCCCACCCGGTCCCGGCCGCCGTGGCCGCGCTCGTCACGCGCCTGCGGGAGGTCTGCGGCGCGGACGGCGTGCTGACCGACGCCTCCCGGCGCCGCGTCTACGACAGCGACGGCATCACCCACCACCGCGAGGTCCCCGGCGTCGTGGTGCTGCCCACCACCGCCGAGCAGGTCGCCGCCGTGGTCGGGCTGTGCGCCGAGGCCGGGGTGCCGTTCGTCCCCCGCGGGGCGGGCACCGGCCTGTCCGGGGGCGCCCTCCCCCACCCCGAGGGCGTGCTGCTGTCCACCTCGCGCATGCGCCGCATCGTCGAGATCGACCCCGCCAACGAGTGCGCCGTGGTCGAACCCGGCGTGGCCAACCTCGACGTCAGCCGGGCCTCCGCCCCGCACGGCTACTACTACGCGCCCGACCCCTCCAGCCAGCAGGTGTGCTCGGTGGGCGGCAACGTCGCCGAGAACTCCGGCGGCGCGCACTGCCTCAAGTACGGCTTCACCGTCAACCACGTGCGCGGGCTGGACGTGGTCACCCCCGACGGCGCCCTGGTGCGCCTGGGCGGCAAGGCCCCGGACGCGCCCGGCCACGACCTCATCGGCGCGTTCATCGGCTCCGAGGGCACCCTGGGCGTCGCCACCCGGATCACCGTGGGCCTGACCCGGCTGCCGGAGCGGACCGTCACCCTGCTGGCGGCGTTCACCTCCATGGACGCGGGCGGGCGCGCGGTGAGCGACATCATCGCCGCCGGGGTGCTGCCCTCCGCCATCGAGATGATGGACGCCCTGGCCATCGAGGCCGCCGAGGCCGCGGTGGCCTGCGACTACCCCGAGGGCGCCGCGGCGGTGCTCATCGTGGAGCTGGACGGCCCGGCCGTCGAGGTCGAGGCCCAGCTCACCGAGGTGACCCGGCTGTGCGCGGCCGCGGGGTCGTTCGAGACCCGCACCGCCGCCGACGCCGACGAGCGGGCCCGCATCTGGAAGGGCCGCAAGTCGGCGTTCGCCGCCGTGGGGCGGATCAGCCCCGCCTACATCGTCCAGGACGGGGTGGTACCGCGCACCGCCCTGCCCGAGGTGCTGCGCCGCATCACCGAACTCTCCCGGGAGAGCGGCATCCGGGTCGCCAACGTGTTCCACGCCGGGGACGGGAACCTGCACCCGCTGGTGCTGTTCGACGACGCCGAACCCGGCGCGGCCGAGCGCGCCGAGGAGGTGTCGGGGGCCATCCTCGACCTGTGCGTGGAGCACGGCGGGTCCATCACCGGCGAACACGGGGTGGGCGTGGACAAGGCGTGCAAGATGCCGCGCATGTACTCCCCCGACGACCTGGCGACCTTCGACCTGTTCCGGGGCGCCCTGGACCCGAGGGGGATCGCGAACCCGTACAAGCTGCTGCCCACCCCGCGCCTGTGCGGGGAGAGGCCGGGGGTGCGCACGGGTGTGCACCCGCTGGTGGAGTCGGGCGAGGCCGAGCAGTTCTGAGCGAAGGGACCGGTGTGACGCGGCAGGGGATCGAGGGCGTCCGCGCGGGCGGGCCGGGCGACGCCGTGTGCGGTGTCGTCCCGGCGCACACGGCGCGCCCGCGGAACGTGGAGGAACTGGCCGGGCTGCTGGCCGAGGCCGCCCGCCACAACCGGTCGGTGGCCGCCCGCGGCGGCGGCACCGCCCTGGACTGGGGCGGCCGGCCGACCTCCGTGGACCTGCTGGTGGACACCGGCGCACTGTCCCGCATCGACCACGACGCGGGCGACCTGGTGGTGGAGGTCGGCGCGGGCGCCCCGGTGGCCGACCTCGCCGGGGTGCTCGCCGCGGCGGGCCAGCGCCTGTCGGTGGACCCGGTCCGCGCCGGGGGGACCGTGGGCGGCCTGCTGGCCACCGGCCTGTCGGGGCCGCGGCGGCTGCTCACCGGCGCGCTGCGCGACCTGGTCATCGGCATGACGGTGGTGCGCCCGGACGGGGTGGTGGCGCGCAGCGGCGGCCGGGTGGTCAAGAACGTCGCCGGGTACGACCTGGCCAAGCTGCACGTCGGCGGCCACGGCACCCTCGGCGTCATCGCCTCCGCCGCCTTCCGCCTCCACCCCCTGCCCCCGGCCCTGCGCACCCTCGGGGTGTCCCCGCCGACCGCCGCGGCCGCCGAACAGGCTCTGGACGCGCTGCGCCGGAGCACCGTGGTGCCCGCCGCCGTGGAGCTCGACCGCCTGCCGGGCGGAGAGCTCCGCCTGACGGTGGTCCTGGAGGGCACCCCCGCGGGTGTCGAGGCCCGCGCCGCCCAGACCGCCCGCCTCCTCGCCGCCGCCCTCCCCGCCGGGACTCGCGTGACCCCTGAGACGACCGGGGCCTCCAGGACGTCTGCGCCCACCGATGGCCGTGAGGCGCCCCAGGCCCCCGGAAACGGCGGGACGCCCGCGACCACCGATGGCCATGGGACACCCGGGGGTGATGAGTCACCCGGGAACCACAGGACACCTGCGGCTATCGGCGGCGATGGGGCACCCGGGGCCGAGGGGGCGCCCGGGGTGCGGGTGTCCGAGGGGTTGCCGCCGGGGTGGGGCCTGCTCCCCACGGCGGGCACGCTGGTGCGCCTGTCCGTACCGCCCGCCGAGAGCGTCCCGGCCGCGGTGGGGCTCGGCTCCCTGGCCGAGGACGTCCATGGCACCGCCGTCCGCATCACGGGGTCGGCCCCGCGCGGCGCCCTCGTCCTGGCGTTCGCCCCGGGCGCGTCCGCGGCGGCCGTCGGCGATGTGCTGGCGCAGGCGCGCTCACACACCGGCTGGACGGCGACGGTGGTGCGAGCGGAGGCGCACCTGCACGAGGCCGGGGTCGACCTGTGGGGCGAGGTGCCCGGGCTCGCGGTGATGCGCGTGATCCGGGACGCCATGGACCCCGGCCACCGCATGGCGCCCGGGCGCTTCGTGACCGACGCCCCGCCCACCCCCCGGGAGGAACGACCGTGACCGACCTGCCCGACCCCGCCCTGCCCGATTCCACCGCCGCCCGCCCCTTCGAGGAGCTGCTGGGCGACTGCGTCCACTGCGGCTTCTGCCTGCCCACCTGCCCCACCCACGTGCTGTGGGGCCAGGAGATGGACTCCCCGCGCGGGCGCATCCACCTCATGGCGCAGACCCACGACGACGTGCTGACCGAGGCCGCCGTCGGCCACTTCGACAACTGCCTGGGCTGCCTGGCCTGCGTGACCGCCTGCCCCTCCGGGGTGGCCTACGACGCCCTCATCGACCGCACCCGGGTCCGGGTGGAGGAGGAGCACCGGCGGCCGCTGCCCGAGCGGGCGCTGCGCGGCGCGGTGTTCGCGCTCTTCCCTCACAGGCGGCGGCTGCGCCTGCTGCGCGGCCCGCTGCGCGCCTACCAGGCGTCGGGGGCGTCCGCGCTGGTGCGTCGCTCCGGGCTGCTGGACCGGGTCTCCCCCGCGCTGGCCACCATGGAGCGCGTCGCCCCGCCGCTGGCCGCGCGTCCGGCCGACCTGCCCGAGCTGGTCCCGGCGGTGGGCCGGGCGCGGGCCCGGGTGGGGATGCTGCTGGGCTGTGTGCAGGACGCGTTCTTCCCCGACGTGAACACAGCGACGGCGCGCGTCCTGGCCCTGGAGGGCTGCGACGTGGTCGTCCCCCGCGACCAGGGCTGTTGCGGCGCGCTCTCGGGCCACGCCGGGCGGGGCGCCGAGGCGGCCGGGTTCCTCCGGGCGCTGATCGGCGCGTTCGAGCGCGCCGGCGTGGAGCGGATCGTGGTCAACTCGGCGGGCTGCGGCTCGGGGATGCGCCACGCCGAACGCGTGCTCGCCGAGGCCGGGGCCGACGACTCCCTAATTCGGCGCGGCCGGGCGTTCGCCGCCAAGGTCGTGGACCTCACCGAGTTCCTGGCGGACCTGGGCCCGGTGGCCGAACGCCACCCGCTGCCGCTGCACGCCGCCTACCACGACGCCTGCCACCTGTCCCACGGCCAGGGCGTGACCCGCCAGCCGCGCGCCCTGCTGGCGGGCATCCCGGAGCTGACCGTGTCGGACCTGCCGAACAGGGAGATCTGCTGCGGCTCGGCGGGCGTCTACAACCTGTTCAACCCCGAACCCGCAAAGGAGCTGGGCGACCGCAAGGCCGCCGACGCCGCCTCGACCGGCGCCCGGCTGCTGGTGTCGGGCAACCCGGGCTGCTCGCTCCAGATCGCCTCCGCCCTGGAGCGGGCGGGCACCCCGATGGCGGTGGCGCACACCGCCCGGGTGCTGGACGCCTCGCTGCGCGGCCTGCCGGTGGAGAGCCTGCTCGGCGGCCGACCCGAACCCGGCTAACGCGAGCCGAGGAGGGAGGTCTCCCCCTCGGCGACGATGGCGGCGGGCCCGCGCAGGCGGGCCCCGTCGGCGTCGAGGAACACGGTGCACTCGCCGCCCGGGACGCGCACCCGCCAGGTGGCGCCCTCCCCGGGCGGGGTGGCCGCCGCGGCGGTGGCGACGATGCCGGTCCCGCAGGAGCGGGTCTCCCCCGCGCCGCGCTCGTACACGCGCATCTGGAGCACACCCGGGCCGACCTCGTTGTACACCTCGACGTTGGCCCCCGCGGGGAACGCCTCGGTGTCCAGCACCGGCAGGGTCCGCAGGTCCACCTCCGCGACCGGCGCGGAGATCTCGCAGGCCAGGTGCGGGTTGCCCACGGAGATGCGGACGCCGTCGACGGTGCGGTCGGCCAGCTTCGCCGAGGAGGACCCCAGCCGCTCCACGCGGCCCATGTCCACGGTGATGTCGCCGTTCGCCTCGACGGTGACCTCCTTGGCCCCGTCGCGGGTGCCGACCTCGAACCGGTCGGCGTCCACCAGCCCGGCGTGGCGCAGGTAGCGGGCGAACACCCGCACCCCGTTGCCGCACATCTCGGCGATGCCGCCGTCGGCGTTGCGGTAGTCCATGAACCACTCGGTGCGCTCGGCGGTCCGGGCGGAGGGGGCGAGCGCCTCGCCCAGGGCCCGGGTGCGCACCACGCGCAGGATGCCGTCGCCGCCGATCCCGGCGCGCCGGTCGCACAGCAGGCGGACGTCCGCCTCCGTGAGGTGGAGCTCCCCGTCGGGGTCGGGGAGGATCACGAAGTCGTTCTCGGTTCCGTGGCCCTTGGCGAATCGCATGCGCCCAGAGTAGTGCCCTCTTGTGCCCCACGGGCCCCTCCGGCGCCGTAGGCTGGGGGAATGATCAAGGTGATCGCGGTCGTGGGTCCGACCGCCGTGGGCAAGTCCGACCTGGCCGTGGAGATGGCGCTGCGCTTGGAGGAGCGCACCGGGCGCCGCGGCGAGGTGATCAACGCCGACTCCATGCAGCTGTACCGGGGGATGGACATCGGCACCGCCAAGCTCCCGTTCGAGGAGCGGCGGGGCGTGCCCCACCACCTGCTCGACATCTGGGACGTCACCGAGCCCGCCGACGTCGCCAGCTACCAGACGCTGGCGCGCGAAGTGGTGGAGGACTGCACCGACCGCGACGTCCTGCCGATCCTGGTGGGCGGCTCGGGGCTGTACGTGCGGGCGGTCCTGGACCACCTGGAGTTCCCCGGCACCGACCCGGAGGTCCGCGCCCGGCTGGAGGCCGAGCTCGCCGAGGTGGGCCCGGGGGTGCTGCACGCCCGGCTGGCCGAGGCCGACCCGGCGGCGGCGCGGGCGATCCTGCCCGGCAACGGGCGCCGGATCGTGCGGGCGCTGGAGGTCATCGAGCTCACCGGGCGGCCGTTCACGGCGACCCTGCCCGACCACACCTCGTTCTACCCGTGCACGCAGATCGGGCTGACCGCCCCGCGCCCGGACCTGGACGCCCGCATCGACCTGCGGGTGGACCGCATGTGGGCGCAGGGCCTGGTCGAGGAGGTCCGCGAGCTCGACGGCCGGGGACTGCGCGAGGGCCGCACCGCGTCCAAGGCGCTGGGGTACGCCCAGGCGCTGGCGCAGCTGGACGGGGAGCTGTCGGAGGAGGAGGCACGGGCGGCGACCGCCCAGGCCACCCGCCGGTTCGCCCGGCGCCAGGAGTCGTGGTTCCGCCGCGACCCGCGGGTGCGCTGGCTGCCTTACGACGCCCCCGACCTGGTGGAGCGGGCGCTGCACCAGGTGGACACGGCGCTGTCGGCGCCCGACGACGAACCCGGCGAGGCGCTGGTGGACATCGCGACGATGGTGCCCCACCACCTCTAGCCGCGACCCGGAACACCGAGGGGGCGTGCCGACCGGCACGCCCCCTTGCGTTTCCCCTTGCCTGCCCTGTGCCTCCGGGCCGCGCCCGGGGCTTGCCCACGGGCACGCCGATCGGCATGCCCCCGTTGGCGTTTCCCTTCCTCCCCTGTGCCTCCGGGCCCCGCCCGCCGCGCCCGGGGTTCGCCGCCGGAACCTCCCGGGGCGTGCCCGCGGGCACGCCCCGCTTCTTTTCCACCCCTCCCTCCCCACCCGCCTCCTGAGCCCCTCTCACCCCACCGAGGGCTTGCCAAGGGCCCCGCCACGACCTAGCTTTGACTGCGTGACCAGATTTGAAATCCAGTCACACAGTCACGAATGACGCGACCGAGGATCGGAGGTGCGGGAACATGAAGGCATCATGGGCCGACGGGTCCCCCGACATCCCTCGATCCACAGGAGCGACAGTGGTCACGACCGCAGGCACCCCCCGCGACGCCGAACGCGCCCGCAGAGCGGTGCGCATCCTGGACGCCGCGGGCGAGCTGCTCATCTCGCTGGGCTACGGCAAGATCACCATCGAGGACGTCGCCCGCCGGGCGAACGTCGGCAAGGGCACCGTCTACCTGCACTTCCCCACCAAGGAGGTGCTGTTCGGACTGGTCGTGGTCCGGGTGCAGATGGAGGTCGGCACCCGGATCATCGAGGCCATGAGGGACGACCCCGCGATGATCATGCCCGGGGCCGTCTCCCGGTGGCTCTACCTGAAGCAGCACGAGACACCGCTGGTCAAGGCGATCCTGGCCCGCGACCCCGCGACCCTGGGCGGCATCGTCGAAACGGTCGGCACCACCCAGAGCGGGCTGATCGGCCTGCGGGCCCGTGTCATGCAGGAGTACTTCACCGTCCTGCGCGGGCACGGCCTGCTGCCCGCCGATCGGCCGGTCGAGGAGCAGAACTACCTGTTCGTCTCGTCCGTCATGGGTTCCCTGGTCGCACCGCCGCTCCTGTCCCGGCAGTCCTATCCCGTCCCCGAACCGCAGGTGCGCGCCGACATCCTCGGCGAGTCCGTGCGGCGGAGCCTGGGTGAGGCCGCCGACCCCGACGCGCTGCTCGCCGCCCGCCCCGAGGTCCTCACCCTGTTCGAGGGGCTCATGGGGTGGGCGCGCAACGCGCTGGAGGAATACCTCCCACCCATCGAGTGAACGCCCGGGAGGGCACATGAGCACTCCGACCCTGTTCGAACTGACCGCCCCGCCGCCCGACCTGGACCACTTCGCCCTGCTGGAGCGCATCCGCGCCGCCGGCGCGCAGGCCCGCGCCGCCATCGGCGGCATGGAGGTGCGCCTGGTCGTGGACGACGCCGACGCCCGCGAGATCCTGAGCGACCGCCGGTTCGTGGTGGACCCGGTGAACCTGCCCGGGGAGCGGACCGTCCCCACCCGCCCCGAGCTGCTGATGGGCCTGGGCATGACCCCCGAGCTGGTCACCCACGTCACCGAGGGCCTGCTGGACAAGGACGGCGTCGACCACGTCCGGCTGCGCAAGCTGGTCACGCGCACCTTCACGGTGCGCCGGGTCGAGGCGCTGCGCCCGCGCATCCGGGCCCTGGCCGAGGAGCTGATCGCCGACCTGCCGGCGCACGCCGAGAACGGGTCGGTGGACCTGCTCGACCACTTCGCCTACCCGCTGCCGATCGCCGTCATCTGCGAGCTGCTCGGGGTGCCCGAGCGGGACCGCGCGCCCTGGCGGGAGTGGGGCCACTCCATCACCTCGTTCGACTTCACGCGGATGGACGAGGTCAACCGGACGGTCGCGGCGATCGTGGCCGCCTCCCGGGACCTGGTCGCCCTGCACCGCGACGGGGAGTACGACGACCTGCTCGGCGACCTGGTCCGGGTGAGCGACGAGGACGGCGACCGGCTCTCGGAGGAGGAGCTGGTCACCATGATCATCACCCTGGTGATCGCCGGGCACGAGACCACCGCCAACCTCGTCGCCAACGGGGCCCACGCCCTGCTCACCCACCCCGACCAGCTGGCCGAGCTGCGCCGGGACCCGGGGCTGATGCCGTCGGCGGTGCACGAGATGCTGCGCTGGTGCGGGCCGGTGTTCCAGACCCGGCCGCGGTTCGCGACCGAGGACGTCGAGCTGTCCACCACGACGATCCCGGCGGGCAGCCCGGTGATCGCGATGGCCGCGGGGGCCAACCGCGACCCCGCGGCGCACCCGGCCCCGGAGCGGTTCGACATCACCCGGCACCGGGGGCTGCCGGGTGAGGCGCACATGGCGTTCGGGCACGGGCTGCACTACTGCCTGGGCGCGGCGCTGGCCCGGGCGGAGGGGCACGAGGCGTTCACGGCGCTGCTGGCGGCCTTCCCCGGCCTGGCCCTGGACCCGGAGCGGCCGCCGGTGCGCCAGCCCAACCTGGCGTTCGTCCGGTTCAACGACCTGTACGTTCGCCTGTAGGAACGTGGGGGTGCGGGGCGGCGCCACGCCCCGTCCCACGACGACGGCCCCGGCGCCCACGCGCCGGGGCCGTTCTCCGTGCCGGGTACCGGGTACCGGGGCCGCAGAACCGGGCGGGGCGGCGCGCCGTCCCAGAGCACGGATCCGCACGGCACGGACCAGCACAGCGGGGCATCCGCACCGACCACCGGAGGGGGACCATGACCGGACCGACCGACGCCGAACGACTCTCCCGGGCCTTCCGGGCCCTGGACGCGGCGGGCGTCATCGCCCGCGAGGACTACGGCTGGGGGCGCGGCGACGGCCCGAACATCATGTACAGCGAGCGCGAGGAGTTCTTCCCCGGAGCGCGCGGGTTCGTCCACGACGCCATCGACCGGGGCCCCGGCCTGCTGTTCTACGGGGTGTTCACCGACGAGGAGCGGCAGGACCCGGAGGAACAGGCCGCCCTGGGCCGCGAGGTCGTCGAGGCGCTGCGCGCACAGGGCCTCGAACCCTCCTGGGACGGCAGCCCCCGGCAGGCCATCGAGCTCACGACGGACGCGTGGAAGTGGCGCCCGGTCCACAGGGCCGCCGACCGCAGAGCGGCCGACGGCGGGACCCCCGCCCTACTGGTCGGCTTCGACGACCGGCGGCTCGACAACGGAGGACTCGTCCGGTTCTCGGGCCAGGGCATGGTGGGGGACGACGGCGTCTGGCGCGAGCTGCTGTACCGGCTGACCCCCGCCCGCGGCTCCTACCTGACGTTCATCACCCCCGACGACACCGCTCTCCAGCTCATCTGGGAGGAGGGGGCGCGCCTGCGGGTGGAGGTCCCCGACCCGAAGGAGCGGGTGTACCACTACGCGCACCTGTCTTCGGCACAGGCCGAACAGGCGGTGGCCGCCCTCGCCGAGGACGGCCGGGCACCGCTGGCGGCCCTCAGGGGATCCGGCCCCCTGGAGACCGAATCCTGGGACGCCTGAGCCCGCCCACGACGACGGCCCCGGTGCGAACGCACCGGGGCCGTCGGACACAGAACGTCAGACCAGGTCGCAGCCGCCGACGGGGGCGGGCTGCTCGGCCGGCCTGCCGACGCGCGGCATGCCCAGCAGGACCTCGGGCTTCCTCTCCTGGACGGGCTCGCCGTTGCGGGCCGCCCAGGCGTCCCCGGCGCGGGTGCGGCGCAGGTCCCGCACCCCGGAGTCGGCCACCAGGTGGTGCGGCGCGGCGTAGGTGACCTCGACGGTCACCACGTCGCCGGGCCGGGGCTCGGCGTCACCGACGGCGAAGTGCACGAGGCGGTTGTCGGGGGCGCGGCCGGACAGGCGGCGGTGCTCGCCGTCCTTGCGGCCCTCGCCCTCGGCGACCAGCAGCTCGACCTCGGTGCCGACCAGCTTCTTGTTCTCCTCCCAGGAGATCTGCTCCTGGAGGTCGACCAGCCGCTGGTAGCGCTCCTTGACGACCTCCGGCGGCACCTGGTCGTCCATGGTGGCGGCGGGGGTGCCGGGGCGCTTGGAGTACTGGAACGTGAACGCGGCCGAGAACCGGGCCTCGCGCACCACGTGCAGCGTCTCCTCGAAGTCCTCCTCGGTCTCGCCGGGGAAGCCCACGATGATGTCGGTGGTGATGGCGGCGTGCGGCATGGCCTCGCGCACCTTCTCCACGATGCCCAGGAAGCGCTCCTGGCGGTAGGAGCGGCGCATCGCCTTGAGGACGCGGCTGGACCCCGACTGCAGCGGCATGTGCAGCTGCGGCATCACGTTGGGGGTCTGCGCCATCGCCTCGATGACGTCGTCGGTGAAGTCGCGCGGGTGCGGGGAGGTGAAGCGGACCCGCTCCAGCCCCTCGATCTCGCCGCAGGCGCGCAGCAGCTTGGAGAACGCCTGCCGGTCGCCGAAGCCGCTGCCGTAGGCGTTGACGTTCTGGCCGAGCAGGGTGATCTCGCTGACGCCCTCGGCGACCAGGGCCCGCACCTCGGCGAGGATGTCGCCGGGGCGGCGGTCCTGCTCCTTGCCGCGCAGCGCCGGGACGATGCAGAAGGTGCAGGTGTTGTTGCACCCGACCGAGATCGACACCCACGCCGCGTACGCCGACTCGCGGCGGCTGGGCAGCGTGGAGGGGAAGTGCTCCAGCGACTCGGCGATCTCGACCTGCGCCTCCCTCTGGACGCGGGCGCGCTCCAGCAGGGCCGGCAGGGAACCGATGTTGTGGGTGCCGAACACGACGTCGACCCAGGGGGCGCGCCGGACGATCTCACCGCGGTCCTTCTGCGCCAGGCAGCCCCCCACGGCGATCTGCATGCCGGGGTTGGCGTCCTTGACCGGGCGCAGGTGCCCGAGGTTGCCGTACAGGCGGTTGTCCGCGTTCTCCCGGACCGCACAGGTGTTGAAGACGACGATGTCCGCGGTGGTGTCCTCGGCTGCGCGCGCGTACCCAGCGTCCTCCAGCAGACCGGAGAGGCGCTCGGAGTCGTGGACGTTCATCTGGCAGCCGTAGGTCCGCACTTGGTAGGTACGACTCTGGCTCACATCCTCAGGCTATCCGGTCTCACGGACCGGGACGCCGCCCGTTCGGGGTGATCACGGGCCGTCGCCCGGGGCGGGGCGGCCGGAATCGGCGGGATCCGCGGGTGTCGGCTGTGTGACCAGGGGGAAGAAGGCGGACATCACGTCCGGGGCACCCGGAGCAGCGGGACTCAGGAGGACGAAAACGCGACCCTACGTGACCAATATGGACTTAACCCCCCAAAACGATAACGGTTTCACGAATCACGCCGTAACAAGTCTGCTACTCCGCAGCGCTCATGCGTTTTCGTGATGACACGGCAACATCGAGACACTAGGTTCCGACCATGACCACAACTCCTCTCGTCGTGCTGGAGAACGTCAACAAGCACTTCGGCGACCTGCACGTGCTCCGCGACATCAATTTGACGGTTAACTCCGGCGAGGTGGTAGTCGTCATCGGGCCGTCCGGGTCCGGCAAGTCGACGCTGTGCCGCACGATCAACCGCCTGGAGACGATCGACGCCGGGGTGATCACCCTGGACGACCAGCCGCTGCCGGCCGAGGGCCGCGCCCTCGCGCGCCTGCGCAGCGATGTCGGCATGGTGTTCCAGTCGTTCAACCTGTTCGCGCACAAGACCGTGCTGCAGAACGTGACGCTGGGTCCCATGAAGGTCCTGCGCAAGTCCAAGTCCGAGGCCGAGGCCCGCGGCATGGAGCTGCTGGAGCGGGTCCGCATCGGCAACCAGGCCGACAAGTACCCCGCGCAGCTGTCCGGCGGACAGCAGCAGCGCGTGGCCATCGCCCGAGCCCTGGCGATGAACCCGAAGGTCATCCTCTTCGACGAGCCGACCTCGGCCCTGGACCCCGAGATGGTCCAGGAGGTCCTCGACGTCATGACCGACCTCGCGAGCGAGGGCATGACCATGGTCGTGGTCACCCACGAGATGGGGTTCGCCCGCCGCGCCGCCAACCGGGTCGTGTTCATGGCCGACGGGGAGATCGTCGAGGAGAACACCCCCGACGAGTTCTTCACCAACCCGCAGTCGGAGCGGGCCCAGGACTTCCTGTCGAAGATCCTGACCCACTAGCAGTCCCCCGCGGCCCCAACGGGGCCACGAGCTTCGCACAGCATCTCAAGGAAGAGGTATCCCCAATGCGAGTCCGTCGCATCAGCACCGTCCTGGGCAGCACCGCGGCCCTGGCGCTCGCCCTGACCGCCTGTGGCACCGCCGAGGTCGGCGGCGAAGGCGGCGAGGGCGGCGGCGAGGGCAACGGTGGCGGCGACACCATCACCATCGGTGTCAAGTACGACCAGCCGGGCCTGGGCCTGGACGAGGGCGGCACCCCCGTCGGCTTCGACGTGGACGTCGCCACCTACGTCGCCGGTGAGCTCGGTTACTCCCCGGACCAGATCGAGTGGACCGAGGCCGCCTCCGCCAACCGCGAGTCGTTCCTCCAGCAGGGCACCGTCGACCTGATCTTCGCGACCTACTCGATCACCGACGAGCGCCGCCAGGTCGTGGACTTCGCCGGGCCGTACTACATCGCCCAGCAGGACATCCTGACCCAGGCCGACAACACCGACATCAACGGCCCCGACGACCTCGCCGGCAAGACCCTGTGCTCGGCCTCCGGCTCCCGTTCGGCCAACAACATCGTCGACTCCGAGGAGGAGGGCGGCCTGGGCGTCGACGCCCAGCTGCGCGAGGCCGGCAACTACTCCGAGTGCCTGGAGCTGCTCGGCAACGGCACCGTCGACGCGGTGACCACCGACAACACCATCCTCGCGGGCTTCGCCGCCCAGAACCCGGGCCAGTACCGGGTCGTCAACAACGCGTTCGGTGAGGAGAAGTACGGCGTCGGCCTGCCCGACGGCTCCACGGAGCTGTGCGAGGAGGTCAACGCGGCCATCACCAAGATGTGGGACGAGGGCAAGGCCACCGAGTTCCTGGAGGCCGCGTTCGGTGAGACCGACTTCGCCTTCGAGGAGTCCCAGCCCGCGCTGGACGCCTGCGAGTAAGACCGCCCTCTGATGACCCCGTCCGGGAGGTGGGG
>NZ_JBJJBV010000145.1:0-17264 GCF_045446735.1 Nocardiopsis protaetiae | reverse complement strand
GCCCCGCCTCACAGGAAGCGGACCCCCTGCGCCAACGGCAGCTCACCACCGAAGTTCACCGTGTTCGTCGCCCGGCGCATGTACGCCTTCCACGAGTCCGAACCCGACTCACGCCCCCCGCCGGTGTCCTTCTCCCCGCCGAACGCCCCACCGATCTCCGCACCCGACGTACCGATGTTCACGTTGACGATCCCGCAGTCCGACCCCGCCGAGGACAGGAACCGCTCCGCCTCGGCCTGGTCACGCGTGAAGATCGCCGACGACAGCCCCTGCGGAACCCCGTTGTGCAGCTCCACCGCCTCCTCCAGGGTCCGGTACGTCAGCACGTACAGGATCGGCGCGAACGTCTCCTGGCGCACCACCTCGGTCTGCCCCGGCATCCGCACCACCGCGGGCTCCACGTAGTAGGCGTCCTTGGCGTCCTGCTCCAACCGCCGCGCCCCGCCCACCAGCACCCGGCCGCCGTCGGCCTCGGCCCGGTCCAGCGCATCGCGCATCGCCGTGTACCCGCGCTCACCGATCAGCGGGCCCACCAGCGTCTCCTCGCCGAACGGGTCCCCGATCCGCTCCTCCAGCTGCCGGTAGGCGGCCGCGATCCTCTCCACGACCTCCTCCACCACGTCCTCGTGCACGATCAGCCGGCGCAGGCTCGTGCACCGCTGCCCCGCCGTCCCCGCCGCCGCGAACACACTGCCGCGCACCACCAGGTCCAGGTCGGCCGAGGGCGCCACCACCGCCGCGTTGTTGCCGCCCAGCTCCAGCAGGTACCGGCCCATCCGCGCCGCCACCCGCGGCGCCACGACCCTGCCCATCGCCGTGGACCCGGTCGCCGACACCAACGCCACCCGCGCGTCGTCCACCAGCGCCTCGCCCACCTCCCGGCCCCCCAGCACCACCCGGTGCACATCGGCCGGGGCACCCGTCTCCCGCGCCGCCCGCATCAGCAGCGCGTGGCAGGCCAGCGCCGTCAGCGGCGTCAGCTCCGAGGGCTTCCACACCACCGTGTCACCGCACACCAGCGCGATACACGTGTTCCACGACCACACCGCCACCGGGAAGTTGAACGCCGTGATCACCCCCACCACACCCAGCGGGTGCCAGGTCTCCATCAGCCGGTGCCCGGGCCGCTCCGACGGCATCGTCCGCCCGTACAGCTGGCGCGACAGCCCCACCGCGAACTCACAGACGTCGATCATCTCCTGGACCTCGCCCAGCGCCTCGGAACGGATCTTGCCCGCCTCGACCGTCACCAGCTCGGCCAGATCACCCTTGTGCTCGCGCAACAGCTCGCCCAGACGGCGCACCAGCGCCCCGCGCACCGGCGCCGGCGTGTCCCGCCAGGCGGGGAAGGCGGCGTGCACCGCCGACACCGCACGCTCGGCCGAGCCGACCGTGTCGAACTCCACCGGGAACAGGATCCCGCCGGTGACAGGGGTCCGCGCGACCCCGGCCGCGCCGACCGGCTCGCGCAGCCGATCGACACCGCACCGGGCCAGCGCCTCCCGGGCGCGCTCGGCCAAGTGCTCGGTGTCGGGGAGACCGGAAGTGTGCATGTGCGACTCTCTTCGTCGAGAGGGGGCAGGACACTCAACACCCTGCCAAGTCCGGGCCCGCCGGTCCAGCCCCACCGTCCAGGTTTCGCGCACCGCACGATCCCCGTTCCCCGCACCGTCCCCCCGCGCCGTTAGACTCGCCAGCACCCATCCGCCCCCATCCCCATCCCCCCGGCCGCACCGGCCGCCTCCGACACAGACAGCGATCCCGTGCACCACGACACCACCCCCGAAGAGGACCGCGCCGCCCTCGACACCCCCCGGCGCATCCTCGAACGCTCCGGGTTCGGAGCCGCCGTCCCCCTCTTCACCGCCGACCTCGACGACGCCGCCGACACCGCCACCGCCCGCCGCACCGTCGCCACCCACGCATCCCGCCTGTGGACCGAGGCCGTGCGCACCGACGTCGGAACGGTCGACGACCGCCCCCTGTACTGGGCCCGGCTCCGACTCGCCGCCCACCTGCGCACCTGGAAACCCGCCTTCGACCTGCCCGACGAGGACCGCACCGCACTCCTGCACCTGCTGGAGACCGCCTCGCGCGGCATCACCGAACTCCTCTTCCCACCCGGCGAGCGCCTGCTGCGCATCGTCGTCACCGGGTTCGACCCCTTCCGCCTGGACCAGGACCCCGCCTGCGCCAACCCCTCCGGCGCCGCCGCCCTGGACCTCAACGGATGGACCTTCCCCGTGGGCGGACGCACCGCCGTGGTGCGCACCGCGCTCTTCCCGGTCCGCTGGGCCGACTTCGACGCCGGACTGGTCGAACAGGCCCTGGAACGCGTCCACGGGGAGGCCGACGCGGTCATCACCCTCAGCCGCGGCCGCCCCGACCGGTACGACCTGGAGGTCTGGAACGGGGTGTGGCGCGGCGGCGGCACCGACAACCTCGGCATCGCCCGCACCGGCCGCGCCCTGCCCGCCGGCGCACCCGAATGGACCCGCTCCACCCTGCCCGTACAGGAGATCGCCGCCCGGGTCGACGGACCGGTCGTGGTCAACACCGAGGTCACCGAGATCCCGGCGGGCGGCGGCGACCCCATCGTGCGCCCCGACGGCCCCACCCCCGGCTCCACGGCCCGGCGCGGAGGCGGCGGCGACTACCTGTCCAACGAGATCGCCTACCGCAACACCCTGCTGCGCGACCGGGCCGGATCGGCGATCCCCGCCGGACACGTGCACCTGCCCCGCACCGACACCATCGACGGGCACGCCCCGGTCCTGGCCCGGGTGCGCGAGATCGTCGCCGCGGTGGCCGCGACCCTGGCCTGAGCGGCCCGGCGGGAACCGCCCGGGAAGAACCGCCCGGGAGAAAGGCGGCGAGGGCGGGGGATCCGCGATCCCCCGCCCCCGCCGTGTCAACGGGCCGTGCCGGCCCCGGTCAGTACGTGTCCAGCGCCGTCAGGTACCAGGCCCCGTAGAAGACCAGGTAGACGACCCCGACCAGGATCCCCACGCCGAACAGCACCCAGGAGATGATCGTGCACGTCTTGGCGGCTTTGGGGTTGCTGGTGGCCGTGGCCGCGCCGATGATGCCCAGGATCAGGCCGACGATGGCGAGCGCCCAGCAGAAGCACAGCCCCAGGGCGTTGGCGACGATCGCGCCGATGGCCGCACCCATGCTGAAGGGCGGCTCCTGGGGCCCGTAACCGCCCGAAGGCGGGGGCGGGGGGAAACCGCCGGGGCCGCCCGGCGGGGGCGGCGGGTAACCACCCGGTCCACCGGGGGGCGGGGGGTAGCCGCCACCCGGAGGGGGATAGCCGCCGGTGCCGCCCGGGGGCGGGGGGAAGTACCCTCCGGTACCGTCCGGGGGCGGCTGGCCGGGGCCTGGACCGTAGCTCATGGGTTCCTTTCGAAACAGGTGTGCGGAGCGGACACCACGTTAAGGGGTGGGACGTCCGACAGCGGTATCGGGTTCGCCCGCACCGCCTTGTTCACACTCTTCCAAAAACATGACAGAGAGTATTCAATCGGGCGCGCTCCGATTATTGTTTCGGCGCCCCCTTCGATATGGTCCCCTCGTGCCTGCCACTTCGATTAGCCGAAAACTCGCCGTCACCGCCGCCCTGGGGCTACTCCTGGTACCCGGCTGCCACGCCGCGGAACAGGCCCTGCCCTTCGCCGAAGCGGTGCGCATACCACTCGACGCATGGCCCGCGGTCCAGGTCGGAACCCGCTCGGTCGCCACCGACACCGGCACGGTCACCTACCGCTACCCGATCCTGGGCCCGGACCACCCGCTCACCACGGAGATCCACACCTCCATGGCCGAGCGCCAGACCGCGTTCCTCGAAGACCTGCCCGCGAACGGCACACCCGAACTGCTCCAGGACGCCACCGTCCTGGCCGCCTCACCACACGTGGTCGGCGTCCGCATCACCGAGACCGTCCGGGCCGGCGTCAACGAGACCTTCCACGCCCGCACCCTGTGGTACGACACCCGCGACGACACCGTGCTGCCCTGGACCTCGCTCTTCCGCGACGAGGCGGCCATCGAACGCGCCCACCTGGCCGTCGCCGACGTCCTCGAAGACGGCTACGACATGCCCACCGAACAACTGCCCGGCCTGGTCGGCGAAGTGGCACTGCGCGCCGCCCGCCAGCAGGAGGCACCCGGATCCGAACCCGGCGAGGCCGGCGCGGGCAGCCCGCCCCCGCCCACCGCCTCCGCCCGGGACACCGCCGAGGACACCGGACCACTGGACCTCACCGACCCCGAGCAGGCACTGCGCGCCGCCGAACTGTGGGAGGGCTCGCCCCTGGCCGACCTCGCCTTCAGCACCGCCGGCGGCCTGGCCGTGCGCATGGAACCGGGCGAGGTGCCCGCCGCCGGCCGCGTCAGCGAGGTCCTGCTGCCGGTCCAGCCCGAGGACGCCGAGGACCTGCTCTCGGAACTGGGCTACCAGGCCCGCGAGGCCGCCCTGTCGGGCGAACCCGACTTCCCGCTCGACGGCGAACTGTCCGCCGAGGGCGACAGCCTGGACTGCTCCCGGCTCAAGTGCGTGGCCCTGACCTTCGACGACGGCCCCGGCCAGGACACCGAACGCCTGCTGGACATGCTCGCCGAATACGACGCCCGCGCCACGTTCTACGTCCTGGGCTCACTGGTCGACGAGTTCCCCGGGATCGTGGAGCGCACCCACGCCGAGGGCCACGAGATGGGCAACCACTCCTGGAAGCACGACGACCTGGCCGGCAAGTCCGAGGCCGGGGTCGCCGACGACATCACCCGCACCAACGAGGCCGTGCGGGCGATCACCGGATCGGACCCGCTCACCATCCGCCCGCCCTACGGATCGCTCAACGGGACCGTCCGCAAGGCCGTGGACCAGCCGCTGATCCTGTGGGACGTGGACACCATGGACTGGCAGAGCCGCGACACCGCCAAGGTCGCCGAACACGCGCTGACCCACACCGAGGCGGGCAGCGTGGTCCTGTTCCACGACATCCACCCGAGCACCGTGGACGCCGTGCCCAAGGTGCTGGAGGGGCTGCACCGGCAGGGGTACCACTTCGTGACCGTCACCGACCTGTTCGGCCTGGAGGCACTGGCCCCGGGCGACGTGTTCACCGACGCCCGCGTGGGCTGAGGCCCTCGACGCGTGCGACACGTGAACCCCCGCAGCCGCGGGGGTTCACGTTTTTCATTCCCGAACGGGCTTAAAGAGCGGTTCGTCACTTCGTGGGCGTATCCCTTTGCCCAGGTCACGGGCTCGCATACATTCACCTGCGTGAACGTTACCTTTCCGAAACCCAAGCTCGCCCTCGCCGCCACCGGCGGCCTCGCCCTCGCCACCCTCCTGATCCCCACCGCACCCGCCGCCGCGGACACCACCCTGACCGCCCAGGGCAAGAGCGTCGCGGCCCCCGACTGCGCCAAGGAGAAGTGCGTCGCCCTGACCTTCGACGACGGCCCCGGACAGTACACCGACACGGTCCTGGACGCCCTCGCCGACCACGACGCCAAGGCCACCTTCTACCTGCTCGGCTCCAACGTCGGGAACTTCCCCGACACCGTCGAGCGCATGGCCGACGACGGCCACGAGATCGGCAACCACTCCTGGAAGCACGACGACCTCGCCACCCTGTCGGGCTCCGAGATCAAGGACGACCTCGAACGCACCGACAAGGCCATCGAGGACATCACCGGTGAGAAGCCCACCACCATGCGCCCGCCCTACGGCTCCCTCGACGACACCGCACGCGAGGCCATCGACAAGCCCATCGTCCTGTGGGACGTGGACACCCTCGACTGGCAGAGCCGCGACACCGGCGCCGTCACCGACGTCACCCTCCAGGAGACCGACCGCGGCAGCGTCGTCCTCTTCCACGACATCCACGAGAGCACCGTCGACGCCGTCCCCGACATCCTCGACGGCCTCGCCGAGGACGGCTACACCTTCGTGACCGTCTCCGAACTGACCGGGGACGACCTGGAGCCCGGCGTCGCCATCACCGACGCCCGCTAGGACCCGGGACCGGGGGCGGGACCCGCGGCCTACAGCATCCGATGCAGGATCTTCTCCTTGAGATCCGTGATCGGCGCGTAGGCCACCCGCATGGTGTCCAGCACCAGCGACTTGTCCAGCACCGACTTGGTGTGCGAGAACGTGTCGATCGACGCCGTCGAGTGGTAGGCGCCCATCCCGCTCTCACCCACCCCGCCGAACGGCAGGTCCGGCACCGCCAGGTGCGCGATCGGCAGACCGAAGCCCAGCCCACCGGAGGAGGTCTCCGTGGTCAGCCGGCGCTTGGTCTCCTCCGACTCGGTGAACGCGTACAGCGCCAGCGGCTTGTCCCGCTCGTTGACGAACGCGATCGCCTCGTCCAGGTCCGCCACACCGATCACCGGCAGGATCGGACCGAAGATCTCCTCGGCCATCACCGGCGTATCGGCCGTGACGTCACCCAGCACCGTCGGCGCGATGTACAGGCCGTCACGGTCATGGCGCCCGCCCGCCACCACCGTGCCGCTCCCCAGCAGCGCCACCAGGCGGTCGAAGTGGCGCTCGTTGACGATGCGCCCGTAGTCACCGCTGGCCTCGGGGTCCGACCCGAACATCTCGGTGATCGCCGCCGCCAGCTCCCGCTGGAGCTCCTCGGCGGTGCCACCGATCGCCAGCACGTAGTCCGGCGCCACACAGGTCTGCCCGGCGTTGGTGAACTTGCCCCACGCCAGCCGCCGCGCCGTCGCGGCCAGGTCCGCACCCGGCTCCACGATCGCCGGGCTCTTGCCGCCCAGCTCCAGGGTGACCGGGGTCAGGTGCTTGACCGCGGCCGCCATCACGATCCGGGCCACCTGGCCGTTGCCGGTGTAGAAGATGTGGTCGAAGTGCTGCTCCAGCAGCGCCGTGCTCTCGGGGACACCGCCCTCGACCACGGCGACCGCCTCCGAGTCCAGGTACCGGGGCAGCAGGTCGGCCAGCAGCGCCGACGTCGCCGGGGACAGCTCGCTCGGCTTGACCACCACCGCGTTGCCCGCGGCCAGGGCACCGACCAGCGGGGCCAGCGCCAGGTTGATCGGATAGTTCCACGGGCTGATGATCAGCACCGTGCCCAGCGGCTCGCGGACCGTGCGGGCCTTGGCCGGGGCCAGCGCCATCGGCACCGACACCCGCCGGGGGCGCAGCCACGAGGCCAGGTGCTTGAGCGTGTGGTCGATCTCGTTGATCACGAAACCGATCTCGGTGGTGTGCGCCTCCACCGGGCTCTTGCCCAGGTCGGACTTGAGCGCCTTCTCCAGCGCGGGGCGCTCCTCCACCAGCAGGGCGCGCAACTGCTTCAGCTGGGCGCGGCGCCAGCCCACGGGCTTGGTGCGCCCGGAGGCGAAGGCGGAGCGCAGGCCGCGCACCAGCGCGGCGATCTCCGCAGCGGCGTCGCCGTCGATGGGAGCGGGCGCCGCGGTCTGAACGGTGGCCTGCCGTACGGTCGGGGTGCCAGGGGTGTCGTTCGTCATAGCCGAATACTAAACGAAACCTTTTCGTTTTGACCAGGGACCGTAGGATGGCTCCCATGACCACCGACCATCTGCCCGGGACGGCGCCCCGCCGGGGACGGCCCAGGGACGCCGCCCGGGACCGCGCGCTGATGGACGCCACCCTGGACGAGCTCCGCCTGCACGGCTACGGCGGACTGACCACCGCCGCCGTCGCCCGCCGCGCCGGCGTCTCCACCGCCACCCTGTACCGCCGCTGGCGCTCCAAGGAGCACCTGGTGGTCCAGGCCGCGGCGGTGTGGTGCGAGGACCTGGGCCCCGACCGCGACACCGGCGACCTCCGCTCGGACCTGGGCGCTCTGCTGCACGACAAGGCCACCGCCCTGGACGGGCCCTCGGGGCAGCTGCTGCGCGCCATCCTGGGCGAGGCGGCGCACAACAGGGCGCTGGCCGACGTGCTGATGAGCGAGTACGTGGCACCGCTCCAGGACCGGGTGGCGGCCATCGTCGCCCGCGCCGCCGACCGGGGGGAGATCCCGCCGGTGGACGACCCGGTGGTGGTCGGCGAGCTGGTGATCGGGCCGATGGTGACGCACACGTTCCTGGTCCCGCACGAGCCGGGCGCCCGCCCGGGGCAGGAGATCGCGGACCGGCTGCTCCCCTACCTGCTGCGGGCGTTGGGGGCATAGGACCGGGACGGTGGAAGGGGGTGTGCGGCGTAGCCGCACCCCTTTTTCTTTTCCGTTTTTTGAATTTCGGTTTTTTGCCCCCGAACCGCCACTTTTACGACGTAGATCTCATATCGACGTCAACGAAACCGGTTACGGGGGCACGAACCCGGACACCGCACTGTCCGCCATGCAGATCCGCGCCGCGCTCCCCGACGATTGGGACGCCGTCTGGCCCTTCCTCCACCGGATCGTCGCCGCCGGCGACACCTTCACCTACCCCACCGACCTGGGCGAGGAGGCCGCGCGCGAGATGTGGCTCCTCCCCCGCCCCGCACTCCGCTCGTGGGGCGGGGCGCGGGGCGGCCCGGCCGCTCAGGCGGCGGCGCCGAACCACCTCGACAGGGCGTCGGGCAACCCCTGCGACCCCTCCCCCACCCACACCGCGTGGCCGTCCGGGCGCAGCAGCACCGCGGGGACGCCCATCTCCTCCAGCTCCTCGCTGTCGTCGACGACGAGGTCGACCCGGTCCTGCCACCCGTCCACCGACAGCCGTCCCGTGCGGTCCAGCAGCAGGCCGCGGCCGCCGTGCGTCAGCCCGTACAGTCGGCCCTCCTGCTTCAGCTCCACGTCCCGCAGCCGCCTGCCGAGCAGCGGGTGGCCCTCCCCGGCGGCGTCGTGGACGTCGTAGCGGATCCCCGTCGCGATGATCTTCTCGGTCAGCCGCCGGTTCACCTCCTCGAAATCCATCAGCTCCGCCACCAGGCGGCGCGCCGCCTGCGGCCCCGGTTCGGGGTTCATCAGCTCCATCTGCGCGCGGGTGTTGTCCAGCACCTCGGCCGCCACCGGGCGCCGTTCCGCCTCGTAGGTGTCCAGCAGGCCCTCCGGTGCCCGGCCGCCCACCTCGGCGGCCAGCTTCCACCCCAGGTTGAACGCGTCCTGGATGCCCAGGTTGAGCCCCTGCCCGCCCACCGGCGGGTGGACGTGGGCCGCGTCCCCCGCCAGCAGCACCCGGCCGACCCGGTAGCGGTCCGCCAACCGGGTAGAGTCGCCGAAGCGGGACATCCAGCGCGGGGAGTGCACCCCGAAGTCGGTCCCCGCGTACGCGCGCAGCTGCCGCCGGAAGTCCTCCAGGGTCGGCCTGGCCGCCCGGTCACTCGATACCCCCTCGGCGGGCACGACCACCCGGTGGACCCCGTCGCCGATGGGGCCCACGCCGAACCGCAACTGGGTCCTGCGGACCTCGGTCATCACCGCGACCACCTCCTCGGCGGGCGCGGTCACCTCCATCTCGCCCAGCAGCGTCTCCGTGCGGCTCGGCTCGCCGGGGAACCCCACCCCCAGCAGCGCGCGCACGGTGCTGCGGCCGCCGTCGCAGCCGACGAGGTGGCGGGCGCGCAACCGGGACCCGTCGGCCAGCTCGGCGGTCACCCCCTCCCCGTCCTGCTCCAGGCCGACCAGTTCGACGCCGCGCCGGATGTCGGCGCCAGCCTCGGCGGCGTGCTCCTCCAGCAGGCGGTCGATGGTGGTCTGCGGGATGCCGAGCACGTAGCCGTGCGCGGTGTCGAGCCCGGTCGGGGCGGGCTTGTGGATGCCGGCGAAGAACCCGCCCAGCGGGTGCTTGTGGCCGAGTTCGAGAAAGCGGCCCAGCAGGCCGCGCTGGTCCATCACCTCGATGCTGCGCACGTGCAGCCCCAGCGCGCGGACGAAGGGCGGCCGTTCGGCGTCCCTCTCCAGCACGACCACCCGCACCCCGTGCAGCCGCAGTTCGGCGGCCAGCATCATTCCGGTCGGTCCCCCGCCGGCGATGATCACGTCGATCATGTATCCCCCGTTCACCACCGACGATTGTGCGCCCCGCCCCGGGTCTTGCCGCAAGCCCCGGGGTGCGCTATAGATTGAGAGTGGCAGGAGGTTCCCAGAACCCCGCCCTTTTTCTTTTCCGGAACGGGGACTCTTCGGGGTCCGTGTACCGAAGCGTGGTATTTTGCCCGCCATGTCGAAATTCAGGCCCGATGTCCGGCCACCCTCCCCGATCACGACCGAACGGCTCGTGCTGCGCGCCTCCGAGGCCCGCGACCGTGCGGCGTTCATCGAGCTGTTCTCCTCGGCGGAGGTGGGCACCTACATCGGCGGCCCGCAGCCGCGCGAGGACCTCGAACGCACGATGCCCGAGGTCCCCGGGCGGCGCCCCGGCCTCTTCGTGGTCGAACTCGACGGGGCGATGGTCGGCATCACGACGCTCGACCGGCGCGACGCGGAGCGGCCGGGCCGCGTCCTGCCCGAGGGCGGTGAGGCCGAGCTCGGCTACCTGTTCCTGCCCCGGGCCTGGGGGCGGGGGTACGCCGCCGAGGCGTGCGGGGCGGTGCTCGACTGGTTCTCCGGGGCGCTTCCCGGCGAGCCGGTGGTGCTGTGCACGCAGACCGCCAACGAACGCGCGATGCGCCTGGCGGCGAAGCTGGGGTTCACCGAGGTGGAGCGGTTCGAGGAGTACGGCGCCGAGCAGTGGTTCGGCGTGTGGTCCCCGGCCACACCGTTCGGCTGACCCGGCGGCGGTGGCGGGGGCGGGACCGCCGGGCCGGAAACACCTGTCGTGCGCCCGGCGGTTCTGGAAGGGTGGGCACCCCATGCCCCCGGACACCCCATGCACCCGACGCGGAGAGGACCCCCGTGGACCCCCAGTCCCCCCAAGCGCCCGACCCCGCCTCCGCACCGGCCCCGAGGCGCGGCCGGCCCTGGCCGCTCATCGCCGCGGGCGTCGCGGTCGCCCTCCTGCTCGCCGTGGCCGGGGTGGGCGCCTGGCTGCTGCTGTGGGAGCGGCCCGGGGGCGGTGAGACCGTCGAACTCCGGCTCGGGGACGGCGGGGACGTCTCCGCCCGGGACATCGACCGGGTCGCGGAGATCCTGCACCGGCGCATCGTGGCCGCGGAGGACGCCGAACCGGTGATCACCCCCGGGGACGGCGCCGCCCTCACCGTCGAACTGCCACCGGACACGGACGTGCGGGCCGCGATCGCCCTGATGGAGCGCACCGGCGCGATGACGATCCACCCCGTGACCGGCATCGCCGACGGCACGGGGGAGCCCGCCGACGGCGCGACGGTCCTGCCCGACGCCACGTCCGACACGCTGCTGGAGCTCGGGACCCCGCAGTTGGACAACGCGCAGATCGCCGCCGCCACGGCCGAGATCGACACCGCCTCCGGCGGGTGGCAGGTGCTCCTGGAGTTCACCCCCGAGGGCACCGCGGCCTGGGCCCGGGCGACCGGCGAGGCCGCCTGTCCGCCGGCCGGGGACCCCGGCCGCCGTTTGGCGATCGTGGTGGACGGGGAGATCGTCTCCGCCCCCGAGGTCGCCCCGGACGTGGCCTGCGGGATCGGCCTCGACGCCGGCGCCACGGTCATCAGCGGCGACTTCGACCGCGCCGAGGCCGTGACCCTGGCCGACCTCGTCGGCTCCGACCCGCTGCCCGTCGCGGTCACCGCCCTTCCCTGACCACCCCACCAACCGATATCCAGGAGGACACCTGTGACCCCGCTACCCGACGTGGACGTGGTCGTCTTCGACATCCTCGGCACCATGGTCGACGAACCCGGCGGGATCGAACGCGGCATCCGCGCGCTGCCCGCCGACCCGGCCCGGTCGCACACCGGCGACCTCCTCCACCTGTGGCAGCGCCACGTGGACGAGCGCCAGCAGGACATCCTCGCGGGCCGCCGCCCCTACACCGACAGCACCGCGATCGACCAGGAGGCCGCCGAGCACGTCGCCGCCGCGGCCGGCGTCGGCGACACGGACGCGATCCGGGCCCTGGCGGCCTCCGCCCAGCGTCTGGAGCCGTGGCCGGACTCGGTGTCGGGCCTGGCGCGCATCGCCGCGCGCCTGCCCGTGATGGGCCTGTCCAACGCCGGGCATTCGGCGCTCACCCGCATCAACGCCCACGCCGGGCTGCGCTGGCACCAGGTGCTCTCCGCCGAGGACGTGCGCGGGTACAAACCCCACCCCGACGTCTACCGCCTCGCCGTCGCCAACACCGGCCTGGCGCCCGAGCGCCTGCTCATGGTCGCCGCCCACGCCTGGGACCTGCGGGGCGCGCAGGCCGTGGGCATGAGGACCGCCTACGTCGAACGCCCCGTCGGGGACCCGCCACGCCCGGGGGACGCCTTCGACCTGAGCGCGAAGAGCCTCGACGACCTGGCCGCGGTCCTCACCGGGGACTGAGGCCCCGGGGCGCAGGCGCTCCCGGGCCCGCGGCGGTGCCGTCGGGGAACCACAGCATGACCTCGACGTCGCCGTCCTCCGGGCGGCGCTCGACCGTCACCTCACGGATGGCCGGGTCGCCCGGGCCGCGCAGGACCTCCTCCGCCCAGGCGCGCACCGGCGCGCGGACCACGTCCATCGTCCCCCCTTCTCATCGCCCCGCCACGGTATCCGTGCGGGTGCCGGAACGGCCGACCGCTCCGGCGTTCCCGGGGTCGGGGCCGTGCGTGTGCGGCGGAGGGCCGCGGTGGCGGCCCCGGGTGCCCGCCACCGGGTCAGGGCCTGTTCGCGGGCGGCCCGGGGCCGCCGGTCCCGGGGTCATCGGCTCCGAGGCCGCCGGTTCCGGGGTCGCCCGGGGCTCGGCGGCAGTCCGGACAGGTCGGGGGCGTGCCCGGGCGGCGGAGCAGGTCGTGGCCGGCCAGGGCCACGGCGTCGCTGCGGCTCGCCACCCGGGTGGGGGCGGAGCAGGTGCCGCACCGGTGGCGCACCAGGTGGACCCTGCACACGCTCAGCAGGTCCGCGGCGACCCTGGTCGGTGCGCCCAGGGCGGCGGCGGGTTCGGCCCATCCCCCCGCGGACCCCGGCGTCCAGTATCGGATCGCGCGTTCGACCTCCGCGGTGGTCGCCCCCGGGGCGAACTCCAGGTGCAGCAGCGGGTCCGGGGATCCGCGCGGCAGGTCGACGGCGGCGGGCGCCGACAGGCCGGTGGCGGCCCGGCGGCGGTGGGGGCGGTGGGGGCCGTGGGGGCGGCCCGTGCACGTGTTGTCCGACATCGTCTCTCCGGTCGGTCGGGGGTGGGGGCACCCGGTGGGTTTGCGTCCATTGTTCCTCCGATCGGCGGCGAAAAAGGGTTTTCCACAGGGGGATCCGACGCGTGGTGGCGAGCGATCGGAGAGGTCGGCGAAACCCCCCGGGGCGCCGCGTTGATATGCACCTTTGGTTAGCAGATGAGGCTTACGCGGCATACCGAGGCGCCGCATACGGCCACTTCATCCCCGGTTCGGCGGCATATCGGGGCAAGGGCCGGGGAGATCCCCCGGGCTCCGGTTCGGGACCTTGGTTTCCACTTCCGGAAGATGCATGAACGCCCCCACGAATCGAATCCTCCGACTGTACATTCAACGCTGAAAACCCACTGCGAAGGACTCCATGCGCACACTTCCAGATACGGATTCGTCGGTCCTCCCCGATCCGGCGACCGATCCCAGAAACCCCTCCGCCGACCTCCCCGCCGGGTGGCCCCACCACACCTCGCACGAAAAACCGCCCGTCCCGGGACGGGCCCGCACCCTTCGGAACCTCCTGTCGTCTCCGGTCGACCGGAACCGGCTCCTCTCGCTCGTCTGCACGTCCGCGGCCACCGCCGCCGTGCTGCTGGGCCTGCTCGGACTCTCCCCCCTGCACCGGGTGTTCTTCGGGGAGCCCGACTCCGTCGGCCACTGCCTGCGCACCGACATCGGCCGCGCGATCCCCCCGTAGCGCCCCCGTAGCGAACCGCCCCGGGACCGCCCCGGCCCCACCTCCGCGAGGTGTCCCGGCCGCCCCTTCCCCCGCGGGGTCCACGACCCGGCCGGGCGCCCCCGCCGGTCCTTCGGGGTGCTCCCCGGGCCCCCGAAGGGCCACCCCCACAGGTCAGCGCGAGCCCGCGCCCACGGCGCGTACCCCCGTGCCCGCCGGGTCGCGGCGGATGGCCCACTCGGCGACGGCGAGGTTGATCAGCCACCCCGCCGCCATCAGCGCCGACCGGGCCGTCTCCTCCGGCGGCCCCAGGAACAGCACCCAGGGCAGGTGGGCGAACACCTGGGTGCCCGCCCCGATCCCGATCGCGTACCCGCGGATCATCCACGCCCGGTGCCGGGCGAAGTCGCGGCGCCGGACCGCCGCGAACCCCAGCAGGATCGCCGCCGCCATCACACCCCCGAACACCAGCCGCACCAGGGTCAGCGACACGTTCTCCCCCTCGTTCAGGGGGTAGGCCAGGGCCATCCACAGCCCGGTCAGGGCCGCGACCAGCCCCAGCGGGACCAGCAGCCGCCCCGAGAGCCGGTGCCAGCGGCGGCGGCGCAGCCCGGGCGCGAACTGCAGGGCGCCCAGCAGGCAGTAGGGCACCGCGGCGACGATGTGCAGCACCACGGGCACCGGGTCGGCGAAGAACCGGGCGTTCTCCGGGGTGACCGGACCTCCGCCGCCCAGATCGCCCAAGCGCGCCCCGCCCGCGATCACGGGGATGGCGCTGAGCAGGATCAGCAGGGCGGGCACCGGCCACCGGTGTCGGGCGGCGGGGGTCACGACGGGTCCTTTCACTGCCGCGGCGGGGTGTCCGCCGCCGTGACCCGATCCTGGCCGCCGCACCGGCTCCGGGGCATCGGCCCCGGGGCCGCGACCGCCTCCCCCGAAAGGCGGAGGGCCGGCTCGTCCTTTCGGTCAGCGCGGGGTGTTCCCGGCCCGCCCGGTCTCGTAGGCCCACATGGCGATCTCCACCCGGTTGCGGGCGCCGATCTTGGCCATGAGGCTGGCGATGTGGGTCTTGACCGTGCTGAGCGCGATGTAGGTCTCGCGGGCGATCTCGCCGTTGGTCCGCCCCCGGGCCACGGCCTCCAGGATCTGCTCCTCCCGGTCGGTGAGCGGCTCGGCGGGCTGCGCGGGAGGCCCGGCGGGGCGGCGCCCGGCGAACGCGTCGAGCAGCCGCCGGGTGACGTCGGGGGCGATGAGCGCGTCGCCCGCGGCGGCGGCCCGCACCGCCCTGGTGAGCAGGTCGGCCCCGGCGTCCTTGAGCAGGAACCCGCGGGCCCCGGCCCTGAGGGCGGCGTACACGTACTCGTCGAGGTCGAACACGGTGATGACGACGACCGCGAGGGGGTCGGCCACCTCCGGCCCGGCCAGCAGGCGCGTCGCCTCGATGCCGTCGGTGCCGGGCATCCGGATGTCGAACAGGCACACGTCGGGGCGCAGACGGCGCGCCAGCGCGACGGCCTCCCGGCCGTCGGCGGCCCGTCCGACGACCTCGATGCCCGGTTGGGCGTCGAGGATCATCGTCAGGCCGGTGCGGACGATCTCCTGGTCGTCGGCGACGACCACCCGAACGCTCCCGGGCCCGTCGCCGCTCATGCGGCCGCCCCGGACCGGGGCAGTTCGGCGGTCACGGTCCAGCCCCGCCCGAGGTCGGGTTCGGCCCGGCAGGTGCCGCCGAGCAGGTCGGCCCGCTCGGCCATGCCGATGAGCCCGTAGCCGGTCGATCGCCCGGGAGCGGTGGGGGCGGAGTGGTCGCCGTCGTCGCTGACCCGCAGGTGGACCGACGTGTCGTCGGCGGTGACGCGAACGTGGACGCGGGTGGCGTGGCGGGCGTGCTTTCGCGCGTTGGTGACCGCCTCCAGCGCCAGGCGGTGGACGGCGGCCGCCACCTGCGGCGGCAGGTCGTCGAGGCCGTCGTCGACCTCCACCTCCACCGCGGGGCCGCCCGTGCCCGGGGCCGCGGCGAGCGCGCGCAGGTCGCCCACCCGCGGGTGGGGCACCAGGGCCGCGGGGGCGGTGTCGTCCCGGCGCAGAACGCGCACCAGGGCGCGCATCTCGTTCAGGGCCCGGCCGGCCTCGGCCTCGATGACCTCCAGCGCGTCCACCGCGGCCCCGGGGCTGGTGCGCGCCACCGCCAGCCCGGCCTGGGCGCGGATCGCCATCGCCGAGACGTGGTGGGCGACGGTGTCGTGCAGGTCGCGGGCGATGCGTTCGCGTTCGAGCAGCCGGGCCCGCTCGAACTCGCGCTCCCTGGCCCCGGCCCGGTACCGCAGGGCGGTGCCCAGGGCTCCGGCGGCGAACAGCACGGCGGCCCCGCCCAGGGTGTCGGTGGGGACCCCGAACAGGACGGGGACCACGGCGTTGGCGAGCATGACGGCCGAACCGAGCACGATCTCGCGCCCCGCCCCCCACCGGAAGAGCGTGTAGGGCAGCAGCAGGAAGCAGACCGTCGTGTACAGCGGGGCGCTCTGGTCGCCCAGGACGGCGGTGACCAGCCCGGAGAGGCCGAAGGTGGCCGCGACCACCGCGAGCGGGCGGGTGCGGCGCAGCGGCAGCAGGGCGATCAGGCCGACGGTCAGGAGCACCATCGGGATCCGCCAGGGCAGGTCGGGGCGGAGCGCGCCCTCGGCCACCGCGACGGCCGCGAGCACGCCCGCGAGCGCCCAGTCCCGCCTGGCCGGCCGCGGGAGGTGGGCGGGCCGGGGTTCGTCCCACAGGGAGCGGAGGAGGCCGTGCACAGGGTCAGGGTACAGCGGACCCGGGAACACCCCCCGAAAATCCTCATCATTCCCTATCCAGTTGCATCTCAGGGAACGAAGAGATACTTTCGGCGCATCAGGGCATCCGCGGGGAAAGGACGGACGACGTGGACACGACCCACGGGTACCGGTCGGCCCGGGAGTTGCGCGCGCTGCTGCGCGCCGACCTGGCCACGGCGATGAAGGCCCGCCGCCGCGAGGCCGTCTCCGCGCTGCGCACCGCCCTGGCCGCCATCGACAACGCCGAGGCCGTCACCGCCCCGGCGGGCACCGGCGCCCCCAGCGGCGAGCACGTCGCCGGGGCGAGCCCGGGCGTCGGCTCCACCGAGGCGCCCCGCCGCACCCTCACAGCCCGGGAGCTCCACGGCCTGCTGCACGCCCAGGTCTCCGAACGCCGCACCGAGGCCGGGCGCTACACCGACCACGGCAGGCACGACGCCGCCGAGCGGCTGCGCGCCGAGGCCGACGTCCTCGCCGCCTACCTCCCCGACGGGACCGCCGGAACACCATGACCCCGGTGCGCCCGGCGGCCCGCGTCCCCGTCCCGGCCGCGAGGGGTCCGTCGGTGGCCTCCGGC
>NZ_JBJJBV010000144.1:0-18550 GCF_045446735.1 Nocardiopsis protaetiae | reverse complement strand
GGGCGGGGGCGGGGGTGCTCACTGCCGCACCCCCGACACGTCGAGCAGGGCGCGCATGCGGGCGACGGCGAGGTCGGGGTCGGTGAGGACCCCGGCGGCGTCGGCCAGGCGCAGCGTTCGCGCCAGGTGGGGCAGGTCGCGGGCGGACTGCATCCCGCCGACCATGTGGAACCCGCGCTGGTGGCCGTTGAGCCAGGCCAGGAACGCGATGCCGGTCTTGTAGTGGGGGGTGGGGGCGCCGAACAGGTGGCGGGCCAGCGGGACGGTGGGGTCGAGCAGGGCCCGGTAGCGGTCGGTGTCCCCGGCGTCCAGGGCGGCCAGGGCGCGGGCCGCGGCCGGGGCGATCGCGGCGAACACGCCCAGCAGGGCGTGGGAGTGGCCGTGGTCGTCGCCCTGGACGAGGTCGGGGTAGTGGAAGTCGTCGCCGGTGTACAGGCGCACCCCGGCGGGCAGCAGGCGGCGCAGCCGGACCTCCAGGCCGGCGTCGAGCAGGGACACCTTGATGCCGTCGACGCGGTCGGCGTGGTCGGTGATGAGGGCGGCCACGGGTTCGATCGCCTCGGCCGGGTCGGCGAACCCCCAGTAGCCGGCCAGGGCGGGGTCGAAGACCGCGCCCAGCCAGTGCAGGACCACCGGGCCCTGGGCGCGGTCGAGCAGGGCGGAGTAGACGCGGGTGTAGTCGTCGGGTCCGGTGGCGACGGCGGCCAGGGCGCGCGAGGCCATCAGGACGGGGACGGCCCCGGCCTTGTGGACCAGGTCGAGCTGGTCGCCGTACGCGGTGATAACGCTTTCCAGGTCGGCGTGCGAAGGCTCCACGGCGTCGGTGCCCACCCCGCAGGCCAGGGCGGCGCCGCGGGCGGCGGCCTCGGCGCCCGACCGGCGAACCAGTTCGGCGACCGTGTCGGGGTCCAGGCCCATGCCGCGCTGGGCGGTGTCCATCGCGTCGGCCACTCCCAGGCCCTGGTCCCACAGGTGGTGGCGGAAGGCCAGGGTGGCGTCCCAGTCCAGGTGGGCCGGGGCGCCGGGGGCGTTGGGGCGCAGCGGGTCGGCGACCACGTGCGCGGCGGCGTAGGCGGTGCGGGTGCGGGCGGGGGGCAGGGGGGAGGTGTCGGCGGCGGGGCCGGCGGGGGTGAAGGGGGCGAGGGTGCCGTCCCCGGCGGGGAGCATCAGGGTGTTCATGAGATGGAGACCTCGCCGAGTTCGACGGTGCGGCCGGTGCGGGCCGACTCCAGCCCGGCCTCGGCCATCTGTAGGCCGCGCGCCCCCGAGAGCAGGTCGTGGGGGAAGGGGGAACCGGTGGCCACGTGCAGCAGGAAGGCCTCCCACTGGGCGCGGAACCCGTTGGGGAAGTCGGCGTTGTCGGGGACGTCCTCCCACTGCTCGCGGTAGCGGCCCGGGTCGGCGGCGTCGGGGTCCCACACGGCCCTGGGGGTGAGGGAGCGGTGCTGGACCCGGCAGGAGCGCAGGCCCGCCACGGCGCTGCCGTGGGTGCCGTCGACCTGGAACTCCACGAGTTCGTCGCGGTCCACGCGCACGGTCCAGGAGGAGTTGATCTGGGCGACGGTGCCGCCCTCCAGCTCGAAGATGCCGTAGGCGGCGTCGTCGGCGGTGGCCTCGTACGGCTGGCCGTTTTCGTCCCAGCGCCGGGGGACGTGGGTGGCGGTGCGGGCGGTGACGGTGCGCACCGGGCCGAAGAGGTGCTCCAGGATGTAGTGCCAGTGGGGGAACATGTCCAGGACGATGCCGCCGCCCTCCTCGGAGCGGTAGTTCCAGCTGGGCCGCTGGGCGCCCTGCCAGTCGCCTTCGAAGACCCAGTAGCCGAACTCCCCCCGTACGGACAGGATGCGGCCGAAGAAGCCGGATTCCACCAGGCGGCGCAGTTTGAGCAGGCCGGGCAGGAAGAGCTTGTCCTGGACGACGCCGTTGCGCACGCCGGCGCGTTCGGCGAGCTTGGCCAGCTCCAGGGCGGCGTCCAGGGTGGAGGCCGTGGGCTTCTCCGCGTAGATGTGCTTGCCCGCGGCGATGGCGGAGCGGACGGCGGCCTCGCGGGCGTGGGTGATCTGGGCGTCGAAGTAGACCGAGATCTCGGGGTCGGACAGGACGGCGTCCAGATCGGTGGACCAGCGGGTCAGGCCGTGCCGGTCGGCGATCTCGCGCAGTTTGCGCTCGGAGCGGCCGATCAGGACGGGCTCGGGCAGCAGGCGCGAGCCGTCCGGTAGCTCGATGCCGCCGTCGTCGCGGATCGCCAGGATGGAACGGGTCAGGTGCTGGCGGTATCCCATGCGCCCGGTGACGCCGTTCATCGCGATGCCCAGTACGCGATCGCTCATCGGTTGTGACCACCTCTCTCGTGAAAGCGCTTTCCACCTTACGGCAAAGATCCGGAACGCACCAGTGGCGAACAGCGGTGACGGCGATCGGAGGGGGCCGCCGGAGAGGGCGGGAGGGGGCGCCCGCCCTCTGCCGGGGGCGCCGTTGGCCTCCCGCATCCCGCCGGTGGGCGGGGATTCCGCCCAGCAGCAGGAGGAAAGCGCTTACACTTCCGTGCGGGCGGTGTGCGCCGCGATCTCGGCGACGACCAGGTCCCACACCGGCTCCGGCGGGTACTGGTGGCCCACACCGGGCAGCGGCACCAGCCGGGCGCCGCCGAACTCCCCGGCCAGCGCCCGCCCGTGGGGCAGGGGGAACATCGGGTCCTCGGTGCCGTGCAGGACCAGCACGGGAACGGCGACGCCCGCCGGATCGGGGTCGGGCGCGTCGTCCTCCTCCAGGATCCAGTGGTTGGTCTGCGTCGCGGCCATGTCCGTGGTGCGGTCGAAGACCCGCGCCGAGGTCGCGCGCGAGCGCTCGGTGTCGAAGACCGACCCGGCGAACACGCGCTCGCCCTCGACCATCGCCTCGATCGCGGCCGCGCGGTCGGTCCAGTCCGGCCCGGGGCCCTCGTCGGCGAACACGGCCTTGAGCCGCGGCTCCATCGGCGGCAGCTCGGGCCGGTCCGGGCCGCCGGTGCCGTTGGGGGTGGAGGAGTGCAGGGTCAGGCTCAGGACCCGGCCGGGGTGGCCCAGGGCGACCCGTTGGGCGAGGTCGGCGCCCATCGAGATCCCCACCAGGTGCGCGGCGCGCACGCCCAGCCCGTCCAGGACGGCCACGGCGTCGGCCACCAGGTCCCGCCGGGTGTAGGCGGGCGCGCCGGCCGGGTAGGCGGTGGAGCGGCCGGTGTCGCGCAGGTCGTAGCGCACCACGTACCGGCCGGCGGCGGCGAGCCGGGTACAGAGGCCGTCCTCCCAGTAGTCCATGGAGGAGGCCGCGCCGCCGATGAGCAGGACGGCCGGGTCCCCGGCCGCGCCGAAGGCCTCCGCGCAGATCAGGGCGTCGCCGGAGGACAGCATCAGTTCGCCGCTGCGGGCGGGGTCGGTGTCCATGGATCTCTCCTCACTACGAAATTAATAGCTGCTACTATTATTTTCATAGTTACGAGGGGAGCACAAGTGCCCGGTAAGCGGAGTTACGGCGAGGGGTGCCCGATCGCGCACTCCCTGGACCTGGTCGGCGAGCGGTGGGCGCTGCTCGTCGTCCGGGAGCTGCGGCTGGGGCCGCGCCGGTATCGCGACCTCCAGGAGGCGCTGCCCGCCATCGCGCCCACCGTGCTCTCCCAGCGCCTGAAGGACCTGGAGGCCGTCGGTGTCCTGCGCCGCCGGGAGCTGCCGCCCCCGGCCCCGGCCCGGGTGTACGAGCTGACCGAGTGGGGCGCCGAGCTGGAGCCGGTCTTCCGGGCGCTGGCCCGGTGGGGCGTGCGCTCCCCGGTGGTCCCGCTGGCGGGGGAGGTGAGCGCCGACTCCGTCATGCTCGGGCTGCGCACCTTCTTCGACCCGCCGCAGGGTCACGGGGCCTGGTCGGCCGCCTACGACGTGCGGCTGGGCCGTGAGCGCTACCGGATCCGCGTCGAGCGGGGCCGCCTGGAGCACCTGGTCCGGGGCGAGGCCCCTGACCGGGCGGACGTCGTGGTGCGCACCGCCAAGGACACCTGGCGGCGGGTGCTGGGCCGGGAGGAGTCCCCGGCCGACGCCGTCGCCGCGGGCCGCCTGGAGATCGAGGGCGACCCCGCCCTGCTGGACCGCCTCATCGCCGCCGCGGCCCGGCCTCCCGCCCCGTGACCGCCCGGCCGCCCATCTCTTCCAGTGCGGCCTCCGCCGACCGCAGCGCCTCGACGACCTCCGCCGTCGAGGCGCATTCGAGCTGCCAGGGCAGGTACTGGACGGGGATCTGGAGGGCGGCCCAGCGCGCCCCGGCCCGCGCCTCGCGGTCGCCGAGCGCTTCGCCGTGCGCGGCGTGGGCGCGCAGGTAGGCGTCGAATGCGGGCGAGCCGGCGGGGACCATCGCGGCGAGGTCGAGCAGCGGCGTGCCGAACCGGGCGCTGCCCCAGTCGATCAGGCGTGTGCGGCCGCCGTCGGACAGGACGTTGCCGGGGTGCACGTCCCCGTGGAGCAGGGTGGGGGTGATGCGTGCCAGCACGTCGGCCACCCGGGGTTCGGTGGCGAGCGCGCCCACGAGCGAGCGTGCGCGCACCAGGACGCCGCGGCCGTGGCGCGCCCCGTGCCGCTCGATGGCGGGCAGGACCCAGAACACGCACAGCCCGCGCCACCACTCGGTGGTGACGGCGGGGATGCCGGGGTGTTCGCCCTGTCGGCCGCGGAAGTGCGCGTGCAGGCGGGCCAGGGAGTCGATGGCCTCGCCGGTGAGGGTGTCGGTGGGCCCGCCGGGGTACTCGGGGGTGGTGTACCAGGTGCCGTGCCGGTCGTGGCCGGCCTCGATCAGCTCGGGTACGGCCGCCGCCCCGGGCCGGAGCGTCTGGGCGGCGTGCAGTGCGGCGATCTCGTGCCGCGGCGCCCACTTGCGCACGGCGCTGCGGTCGCCGGACCGGAGCCGTTCGATGCGCGCGGCGGTGGCCCCGGGGGAGAGCGGCTCCGCCGTCCATGGGAGGTGCGGGCCGGCGTCCGGCCCGGACAGCCACCGTGCGGTCGCGGACGGGGGCCGCGCGAGTGTGTTGAAACGGTCCACGGCACCACCTTTTCGAGGGTTTCCGCGGCCCGCGGGTCGCGGGGTCGCGCCTCCAGGGTCGCCGCCGCGGCACGGCGGGCCCAAGGGTTTTTGTGGTGCCGGTCGCCTCCCGGTGCTCAGGTGCCGGAGGAGTCCAGGGTGATGCCGGGCAGGGCGGGCAGGTCGGCCAGGGCGGTGACACGGTGCAGGTGGTGCACGCCCGGGGGCAGGTCCGCGGCCAGGCCCACCGCGTGGGCGGTCACCAGGGCGGTGGCGGACGACTGGCCGCGGCCGCGGGCCCGGCGCAGGTGGGGGCCGCTGCGGGCGGCCACCGTCCAGGCGTCCGAACCCGGCAGGTGCGGGACCTTGCGCAGGCGGCCCGCGCCGGGCAGGCGGGCCAGCAGCCCCAGGCCCCGGGTCAGGGCGGGGGAGTCCAGCCCCAGGTGGGTGCGGACGGGGCGGCCCAGGTCGCGGGTGAGCACGTGCTGGTCGGCGAAGTCGGCGCGCAGCAGCCGTCGCCGCCCCTGGCCGGGCAGGTCGACCAGGGCGCCCCGGGACAGGTTGCGCACCGGGGCGCCGGTGGCGGGGTCGGGGAAGGTGCGGCCCAGGAGGCCGAGCGTCCACGCGGTGGCGGCGGCCCCGTGCGCCTCGCCCTCGCCCAGGAGCACGGCGATCTCGATCGGGTCGGGGCCGGGGTGGGCCGTGTGCAGGTCGGCGGCGAGCAGGGTGGTCAGCCCCGGGGCCAGGCCCACGCTGAGCAGTACGGGGGCGCGGGGGGTGAGGCGTTCGAGCCGGGCGGTGTAGCCGGCGGTGGCGGTGGGGTCGATGAAGGCGGCCCCGTGGTCGGCGGCGATCTCGGCCAGGGCGGGGTCCTCGGCCCCGGCGGCGTTGACCACGGCGTCGATCCCGGCCAGGGCGTCGCGGTAGTCGCCGTGGCGGGTCAGGTCCAGGGGCAGGTCGGCGCGGCGGGGGTCGCGTCCGGCGGTCAGGCAGGTGTGCCCGGCGGTGCGCAGCGCGGCGGTGGTGGGCGCGCCGACCGCTCCGTAGCCGCCCAGGACCAGCACCCGCAGAGTTCTTGTAGTCATACTCCAAAAAGATATGTGGAGTGGGACTACAGTCAAGTTCTAGGATCGTGTTCATGGACACGCACGCCGTCGACGGGCGCACCGCCCGCTCCCTGGCCACCCGCGCCCGGATCGCCCGGGCCGCCGCCGCCCTGTTCACCGCGCGGGGGTACGCCGCCACCAGTGTCCAGGCGATCGCCGCCGAGGCCGGGGTGGGGGTGCAGACGGTGTACTACACCTTCAAGACCAAGGCCGCGGTGCTCGGGGAGGCCGTCGACCAGGCGGTGGCCGGGGACTCCGCCCCCGTGCCGACCCTGGAGCGCCCCTGGGTGCGCGACGCGCTGGCCGCCCCCGACGCCGCCGCCCAGGTGCGCCTCCAGGTGGCCGGGACCGGCGCGGTGATGGAGCGGGTCGCCGGCCTGCTGGAGGCGGTGCGCGGCGGGGCCGCCGACCCCGACCTGGCCGAGTTGTGGCGGACCAACGTCGAGCGGCGCCGCACCGTGCAGCGGGTCTTCGCCGACGCGCTGGCCGACCGGAGCGCGCTGCGCCCGGGGCTGGACGCGGCGGAGGCCGCCGACCTCATGGTGGGCCTGCTCTCCCCGGAGCTGTTCACCCTGTACACCGTGCACCTGGGCCGGTCGGCGGCCTGGTGGCGCGAGCACACCGCCGACGCGCTGCTGCGCCAGGTGGTCGGGGCCTGACCGGAATCCGCCGGGGCTCAGGCGAGGAAGCCGCGGACCAGCTCCTCCACCCGGTCCGGGCACTGGCGGTTGACCCAGTGCCCCGCCCCCTCGATGACCTCCAGCCGGGCCCCGGGCACGGCCGCGGCCGCCTCGGCGGTGCGCTTGGGCGGCACCCCGATGTCGCGGTCGCCCTGGATGAACAGGGCCGGGCAGGAGATCTCGCCCAGGCGCGGGCGCAGGTCCACGTTCATGCGGGTGAAGCCGATGGAGGCGTTCTGCCAGTCGGAGGAGCCGCTCCCGTTGGTGCGGGCCTCCTCGACGACCTCGTCCACGATGGCGTCGAAGTCCGCCACCGGCCCGGGGATCAGGGAGGCGCGCACGAACCTCTCCACCCCCGGCCGCGAGCGCATCATCAGCCCCGGCAGGGTCGTGTTGAGGAACCGGCTGCGGGCGGTGAGCCACAGCAGCTGGTGCACCACGGGCGGGAAGGACAGCGTCCCGGCGGGGGCCATCGCCACCAGGCGCTCCACCCGGTGGGGGCGTTCGATGGCGTAGGCCAGGGTGAGCGCGCCGCCCTGGGACAGGCCGACCAGGGTGGCCCTCTCCAGGCCGAAGTGGTCCAGGACGGTGTCGATGACGCTCAGCAGCACGCCGTGGTCGGCGGTGCCCCGCCAGGGGCGGCTGCGGCCCTGTTTGGGCCAGTCGGGGGCGAACACCCGGTGGTCGCGGGCCAGGGCGGGCAGCAGGTGCCGCCAGCTGAGCCGGGCGTTGTCCTGTCCGGCGCCGCTGAGCAGGACGACCGGGGGTCCCGCCTCGCCCGCGACGGCGACGCTGAGGGGGCCCTCGGGGCGGGTGATGACGGTGGGGTGGTCGAAGGGGGTGTCGGTCATGGTCCGGGGTCCTTTCCCTGGGTCTGCTGCCAGCGGCGGAAGAGGGCGGGCAGTTCCGATTCCAGGAACCGGTACAGCTCGTTGACGTTGGCCAGGCGTTCGCGGCGCTGCGCGGAGGCGCCCTGGAGGACGCGCAGCCCGTGTTCGGTGACCTCGCGGAACCCGGAGGCCTGGGCGTAGCGGCGCTCCAGCATGCGGCTCCACCCGTCGGCGGCCACGCGCAGGTAGGCGTTGCGGTCGCCGGGGCGGCGCACGGTCTCGACCAGGCCGCTGGGGGTGAGCAGGCGGGCGGCGGTGCTCAGCGAGCTGCGGCTGACCTGGAGGGCCTCGGCGATCTGGGCCGGGCTCTGCTCGGGCGGGTCGCAGATCAGGAGCCAGCCGACCACCCGGCCGGAGATCAGCGGCAGGCCCTCGCGGGCGAAGAACTCCGCGACCTCGTCCACGAAGGCCGCCTCGTCGTCGGTGGGAACGCTCATGCCCTCACATTACCGTCATTGCAGTCATGACTGCAATGACAAGAATAATGAGACCCCTCCGCCGGAGCACGGGAGGGGCCTGTGGTCAGGCGGGTTCGAAGGAGTCCAGGGCGGCCAGGCCCATCTCCTGGTGGTCGGCCCAGATGTCGGCGGGGGAGGCCCAGACCACGGTGTAGTGCACGCCCGGGGTGACCGCGATGTTGCGGGCCAGCACGTGCCGGTCCTCCACGTCGTCGGTCCAGGTGAACTCCCAGTCGGCGACCGAGTGGTAGCCGGTCCGGTCGGTGATGTCCTGCATGCCCACCAGTTGGTAGTTCCCCATGCGCGCGGGCGCGCCCTCGTCCTGGACGCGGACGTGCTCGTACTCGTCGTCGGTGGGGTGCGCGGTCGAGTCGATCTGGAGGTAGGTGTTGGTGTCGGGGCGGCGGTAGTAGACGCTGGAGCCCTCGACGCTGCGTTCCCACCCCTCGGGCACCAGCACCGAGAACCCGTTGGGGTCCCGGGTCCAGACCATGCCGTCCGTGCTCGGCTCGCCCGTGTCCTCCTCCGCCTCCTGGGGCGTCCCGGCGCCGGTGGGCGGCGATCCGGCCGTGGGGTCGGTGTCGGAGGCGGTGTCCTGCGGCTCCTCGCTCTCCTGCGCGTCCGTGCCGGGGGCCGCGGGGTCCTCCCCCGACAGCACCGTTCCGCCGGGGTCGCCCCACGGGTCCATGAGGGCCACCAGGCTCGCGCCGGCCACGAGGAAGGCCAGGCCCAGGGCCAGGACCACGAACGGCCAGGACAGCCTGCCCCCGCGCGAGGACGCCCCGGACCCCGACGCACCGGGTGTGGAGGGCGGTGCGGGCGGTGGCGGCACCGGGTGCGCGGGCGTGGCCTGCGGCGGGATGTACCCGGCGCTCTGGGGGATCCACCGGGTGGTGTCGGCGTCCGGCGGGTTCGCGGGCGGGGGGACCAGCGGTCCCGGGCCCGCCCCGGGCGGCGGCGTGATCGGCCCCGAACCCGTGGGGGCGCGCGGGTGCGGTGGCCCGGCCGGTGCGTACGGCGCCGGCTGCGGGCCCGAGGGGTGGGCGGCGGCCGGCGGCGTGGCCGGGCCGAACGGGTACTGGGGTCCGGAGGGGGCGGCGGGCGGTACGCCCTGGGGCCCCGACGGGTACCCCGGGCCCGCGGACCGCGCCGGGGCCGACATCTGCGCGGCCGGGGCCGACCCGGGCCCCTGCGCGACGACGGCCGCCAGCAGGGCCCGGCAGCCCGGGGAGTCCAGGCGCTGCCCGGGGTCCTTGGCCAGCAGCCCGCGCACCGCCTGGTCGAGCGGGACCGGGCGCAGCCGCTGGGCGGGCTCCTGGGTGAGGATGGCGTTCAGCGTCGCCGGGACCCCCTCCCGGCGGAACGGGGAGACCCCGGTGGCGGCGTGGTAGAGGGTCGCGCCCAGCGACCACAGGTCGCTGGCGGGGGTGGCGGGCTCCATCGCCAGGCGTTCGGGGGCCAGGTAGGCGGGGGAGCCGATCACCCCGGCGGTCTGGGTGACGGCGGCGGTGTCGGCGATGGTGGCGATGCCGAAGTCGGTGAGGACGACCCGCCCGGAGTCGGTGACCATGACGTTCTCGGGTTTGACGTCGCGGTGGGTGATGCCCTGCGCGTGCGCGGTGTCCAGCGCGCTGAGCAGGTCCGTTCCCCAGTGCGCGACGGTGGCCGGGTCGCGGGGGCCCTCGCGGCGGACCAGATCGTCCAGGGAGCACCCGGTGAGGAACTCCATGACGATCCAGGGGCTGCCGTCCTCCTCGAAGATGTCGTGGACGGTCACGATGTTGGGATGGGATCCCATGGCGGCGGCCTGGGCCTCGCGGCGGGCCCGGGCGGCGGCGCGGGCGCGTTCGTCCTCGTCCAGGCCGGGGCCGAAGAGGATCTCCTTGACGGCGACCGTCCGGTTGAGGTCCTCGTCGTGGGCCTTCCAGACCCGGCCCATCCCGCCGCGGCCGAGTTCCTCCGTGAGGCGGTAGCGGTCGCGCAGCAGGCGCTCGGGTTCGGGTTCGGACCCCATGGCGCTCCCTCGTGTGGGCCGTCCTGGCGGACCCGCGCTGACATGCGAGTCGGGCGACAATTGTAGTGAGATGTGCCCCCGGTGCGTTCCGGTACCGACCATTGATTCGTCCGGTTCCGGTCATCTCAGGCCCTTGCGGCGCCCTGTCACGCCCTCGCGGGCCTCCCGCCACCGCCCTGTCGCCGCCCCGGGGGCGGCCGCGGGGGAGGGAGCGGGGGAGGGTGCGAACGAAGATCACCACTCCCGACACGCATGGTTCTGCCCGCACATGGTAAAAAGTTAGGTGTGCCGAACTTCAGAGATTGGTCGCCTTCACCACGCTGGGCCGCCGCCCCGCTCGTCCTCGCCCTGACCCTCACCGCCTGCGCCCCCTCCGCCGGCTCCTCCGACGGAGCCGACGACGGGCGCCCCCTGGTCCTGACCACGTTCACGGTCCTGGCCGACATGGTCGAGAACGTCGCCGGCGACCGCGTCCGGGTCGCCTCCCTCACCCGCCCCGGCGCCGAGATCCACGGCTACGAGCCCGTCCCCGACGACCTCGTCCGCGGTCGGGACGCCGACCTCATCCTGGAGAACGGCCTGGGCCTGGAGGCCTGGTTCGCCCGGTTCACCGAGCGCGTGGACGCCCCCACCGCCGTGCTCTCCGAAGGCGTGGAGACCATCCCCATCTCCTCCGGCGACTACGAGGGCGAACCCAACCCCCACGCCTGGATGTCCCCCGCCAACGCCCTGGTCTACGTCGACAACATCCGCGACGCCCTGGTCGAGCTCGACCCCGCGGGCGAGGCCGACTACACCGCCGCCGCCGACGCCTACAAGGCCGAGATCACCGAGGTCGGCGACTACCTCGCCGAGGAGCTGGACACCGTCCCCGAACCCGCCCGCGCCCTGGTCACCTGCGAGGGCGCCTTCTCCTACCTGGCCCGCGACGCCGGGCTCACCGAGATGTACCTGTGGCCGGTCAACGCCGAGAGCGAGGCCACCCCGCAGCGCATCGCCGAGGTCACCCGCTACGTCGAGGACAACGGGGTGCCCGCCGTGTTCTGCGAGAGCACCGTCAACGACGGCACCCAGCGCTCGGTCGCCCGCGCGACCGGGGCCGAGTTCGCCGGACCCCTCTACGTCGACTCCCTGTCGGAGGAGGACGGCCCCGTGCCCACCTACCTGGACCTGCTGCGCCACGACGCCGAGACCATCGTGGCCGGACTCGCCGGGGCCCGGCCGTGACCGCCGCCGCACGCCCCGCGGAGCACGCCACGGCGCACCCGGCGGCGCCCGCCATCGAGGTCGTCGACGCCACCGTCCACTACGGCGACGTCCTCGCCCTGGACGGGGTGTCCCTGTCCGTGCGGCCGGGGCGGATCTGCGGGCTGCTGGGCACCAACGGCTCGGGCAAGTCCACCCTGTTCAAGACCGTCCTGGGCCTGGTCCGCGCCGACCGCGGCCGGGTGCGGCTGCTGGGCCTGGACGGCGCCACCGCCCGCCGCAAAGGGCTGGTGGGGTACGTGCCCCAGGCCGAACAGGTCGACTGGGACTTCCCGGTGAGCGTGCGCGACGTGGTCATGATGGGCCGCTACGGGAGGATGGGGCTGCGCCGCCGCCCCCGCGCGGCCGACCGCGAGGCCGTCGAGCACGCGCTGGAGCGCACCGACCTGACCGGCCTTGCCGAACGCCGCATCGGCGCGCTCTCCGGCGGCCAGCGCAAACGCGCGTTCGTCGCCCGCGCCCTGGCCCAGGGCGCCGACGTGCTGCTCCTGGACGAGCCCTTCGCCGGGGTCGACAAGGGGTCGGAGGCCACCATCACCGCGCTGCTGCGCCGGCTGCGCGACGAGGGCCGCACCCTGCTGCTGTCCACCCACGACCTGGCCCAGGTGCCGCTGCTGTGCGACGAGGCGGTGCTGCTGCAACGCCGCGTCATCGCCCGGGGGACGCCCGACGAGGTGCTGCGCCCGGAGACCGTCATGGAGGCCTTCGGTGTCCACGTCGGGCAGGAACGGGAGGGGGAGCGGTGGACGCGCTGATGGCGGTCGTCGAATGGTTCGCCGAGCCGATGCGGTTCGACTTCGTCCGCCGCGCGCTGCTGGTGGCCGTGGTGGCCGGGACGGTGTGCGCGGTGCTCTCGTGCTGGATGACCCTGGTGGGCTGGTCGCTCATGGGCGACGCGGTCTCGCACGCGGTGCTGCCCGGCGTGGTGCTGTCGTACATGTTCGGGCTGCCGTTCGCGCTGGGCGCCCTGGTGTTCGGCACCGGGTCGGTGGCGCTTATCGGGGTGGTCAACCGCACCTCCCGGGTCAAGGAGGACGCGGTCATCGGGGTGGTGTTCACCGCGATGTTCGCGCTGGGGCTGGTGCTGGTGTCGGCGGTGCCCAGCCAGACCGACCTGGGGCACATCCTGTTCGGGAACGTGTTGGGGGTGTCCGACGCCGACATCCGGCAGATCCTGGTGCTGGCGGCGGTGGTGCTGGCCGTGGTGTGGTTCAAGCACCGCGACCTGACCCTGTACGCGTTCGACCGGGTGCACGCCCACGCGATCGGGATCAACCCGCGCCTGCTGGAGACCCTGCTGCTGGGCCTGCTCGCGGTGACCGTGGTGGTGGCGCTACAGGCGGTGGGGATCATCCTGGTGGTCGCCATGGTGATCATCCCGGGCGCGACCGCCTACCTGCTCACCGACCGGTTCGAGCGGATGCTGGCGATCGCGGTGGGGGTGGCGGTGGCCGCGGCGGTGGCGGGGGTGTTCGCCAGCTACCACCTGAACGTGTCCACCGGCGGGTCGGTGGTGCTGGCGCAGGCGACGGCGTTCGCCCTGGCCTACCTGTTCTCCCCGCTGCACGGGGTGCTCGGTCGCCGTCGCCGCCGCACCGCCGCGGCCGCCGCCGTGGACCAGGGCACCGGGCGGCCGTAGCGGCGGTTCCCCACCGCGGTCCTGGAGGTCAGCGGGCTCACCACCATCACCGTCGGTCGGCACCAGGGACTCCGGTTCGGGGCCCGTCCCCTTGCGGGGGCAGGCCCCGACGTGTCCCCGGAGCGGGACTCAGGTGCGGGCGGTGGCGTGGCGGCGGTAGTGGCGGGCGGCGCGGGCCCGGTTGCCGCAGGAGGTGCCGCACCACTGCTGGCGGCCGTGGGCCTGCACGAAGTAGCGCACGCAGCGCGGGGCGGTGCAGACCCGCAGGCGTTCGCGGTCGGGCCCCTCCAGGAAGGCGATGGCCGCGCGGGCCAGCGCCGCCACCGTGTCCGGGCAGCCCCCGCCGGGCGCGAACTCCACCGTGGGCACGTCCGGCTCCTCCCAGCGCAGACGGGGCACCACCGCCTGGCGGGCCGCCGCCGCGTTGAGCAGGGCCAGGGCCTCCCCGGTGGGGGGCGGCAGGTGGGTGTCGGCGGGGCCGGGCGGGGTCCGGCCGACCGCCCGGGCGAACAGCGCGCGCACCGCCCCGCGCAGGGTCACCACCTGGGCGTGCAGCTCCTCGTCGACCGGCGGGACCGCGCCGCCGGGCAGCAGGTCGGCCACGGCGGCCAGCCAGCGCGCGGTCCCTTCGACCCCGTCCAGGTCGTCGGCGACGCCGCCGGAGCCGTCGTGGCGGATCGTCCCGGCCAGATCGAGTGCCAGTCGGCCGTCCATGCTCCCCCGTTCGTTCACCGGAACCCCACTTGCCCGCATCCTTCCCCACGGGCTAGCGTTCTAACGGTTAACACTAACTTATCCGTTAGAAACCCCGACCCCGGTGAATCCGGAAAGGACCCCGATGACTCTTCTCCTCGCGCACATCAGCGACCTGCACCTGGACGGTTCGGACCGCGCCACCGAGCGCGCCGAGCGCACCGTGTCCTACCTGCGCGGCCTGTCGCAGGCCCCGGACGCCCTGCTGGTCACCGGGGACATCGCCGACACCCCGGCGCGCGAGGAGTACGAGGAGGCGGCCCGGCTGCTGGACCTGCCGTTCCCGGTGATCGTCAGCCCCGGCAACCACGACGACCGGGCCGGGCTGCGCACCCACCTGCTGGGCGGGCAGGCCTCGGCGGAGCCGTTCAACCGGGTCCACCACGTGGCGGGGGCGGCGGTGCTGGCCTGCGACTCGACCATCCCGGGCGAGGACGGCGGGCGGCTGGACACGGCCACGCTGGTGTGGATCAACGAGACGCTGAGCGAGCTGCCCGCGGGCGTTCCGGCGCTGCTGGCCTTCCACCACCCGCCGGCGCGGGTGCACCACCCGCTGCCGGACTCGATGCGGCTGGGCAACTCCGACGACCTGGCCGGGCTGCTGCACGCCCACCCGCGGGTGGCGGGGATCCTGGTGGGGCACGCGCACACGGGTGGGGCGACGACGTTCGCGGGGCGGCCGCTGCTGCTGGCGCCGGGGGTGACGTGGACGCTGCGCATGCCCTGGGAGGGGGAGCCGGTGGCCGACCGGGAGCAGCCGCCGGGGGTGGCGTTCCACATCCTGGACGAGCACCAGCGGCTGACCACGCACTTCCGCGCGGTGATGCGCGCCGGGGCGGAGGCCTGAACCCCGGGGCCGGGAGGGGACCGGGATCGCGGGCCGGGGGAGTGCTTGCGGAGCGGGGTGGGGGTCGGGCGGCGACGTGGGGAACACCTCGGGGCCGCCACGAGTCGGTGGCGGCCCCGGTGAGCGGAGGGCGGGTCCTAGGCGGTCCGGCCCAGGACCCGGGCCAGCCAGTCGGTGCGTGTCCGGCGGGCCGTGACCGAGACCCGCGCCTGCGGGTACAGCGCGTCGAACCCGTGGAAGCCGCCCGCCCACACGTGCAGCTCGCACTGTCCGCCGGCCGCCCAGACGCCCGCGGCGTAGGCGACGTCCTCGTCGCGGAAGACCTCGGCCGAGCCGGTGTCGATGTAGGCGGTCGGCAGGGCGGAGAGGTCCTCGGCCAGCGCGGGTGAGACGTGGGCGGGCACGTCGCCGTCGGCGAGGCCGCCCAGGAGGGAGTCCCAGCCGAACGTGTTCTTCTCCCGGGTCCAGACACCGGGGCCGCCGGAGTACTGGCGGCTGGAGACGGTGTCGTTGCGGTGGTCGAGCATGGGTCCGATGAGCACCTGGGCGGCGATGGCCGGGGCGCCCGCATCGCGGGCGGCCAGGCAGACCCCGGCGGCCAGGCCGCCGCCCGCGCTGGCGCCCGCGACGATCACCCGGCCGGGGTCCACGCCCAGCTCGGCGGCGTGCTCGACGACCCAGCGCAGGCCCTGGAGGCAGTCGTCGACCGGGGTGGTGCCGGTGGCCTCCGGGGCGAGCCGGTAGTCCACGGAGACCACGACGGCGCCGAACCGGTCGAGCCACTCCAGAGGGATGTCGATCTGGGAGAAGCGGTCGCCCAGGACCATGCCGCCCCCGTGCATCCAGTACACGCACGGCGCCGCCGCGGGGCGGTCGGCCCCGGTGGGGCGGAAGACCGAGAGGGTGATCCGCGCGCCGTCCGCGGTGGGGACGGCGGCCTCGAAGTGTTCGGCGGCGCGGCCGTCGAGGAGCGTCCGGACCGGGGTCGGGGGCAGGGCGCGCAGCATCGCGAGCATCTCGGGGTCCAGATCGGTGGTCAGGGGCAGGTCGGCGAGCAGCGCGCTGAGTTCGGGGTCGGTGGCGGGGCGGGCCTGGGTCATGACGGGTTCCCTTTCCTTCGTGTGCGGGCGGGTTCGGGCGGTTCGGGGCGGTGGGGCGGCCGGTCTCAGAAGGCGGCCTTGCCGCCCACCGGCACCTGGTCGGTGTACTCCGACTCTCGGGCCAGCAGCCCCTGGACCCGCGCCACGATGGCCTGGGCGGCCTCGCCCGCGAAGATCCGGTGGTGGTCGTCCTCGCCGGTCCAGCCCTCGATGACGTGCACGGTGTCGGGGTCGGAGGCCGAACGGGAGACGAGGTAGACGACGCAGTGCTCGCTCGCACCGGGGCTGCCCTCGTCCAGGCCGGTCAGCAGCAGGGCGACCAGCTCGTCGCCCTTTCCGGGGCGGGCGGTCAAAGTGGCGCTGAATCCGTAGCCGACGCTCATGGTCTTTTCCTCTGCTCTGGAAGGGAAGAATTCCTGGAATTCCCGTTCGGGGTCCGTTTCCCCTCGGGAATTCCCGTGTTCCCATTCCACCCTCCGGGCACGGGGAACGGTAGGCGCATCCTCGCAGACTCTTGCACGATCCTCTCAACATTGGGAGGAGTGGGCGGTCGTGTGCTGTAATCGGGGCATGCCACTCGACGAGTTCCGCTCCCTGCTGGCCCGGCACGCGCGACCCGACTGGACCACCGCTATCGACGGCGTGTTCATCTCCCGGATCGACCGGGAGGCCCCGCCGGCCCTGTCGATGTCGGGCACGGTGCTGGCGCTCATCGGCCAGGGCGCCAAACACCTCGCCCTGGGCGACCGGGTCTACGAGTACGGCGCGGGACAGTACCTGGTCGCCTCGGTCGACCTGCCCGTCACCGGCCGGTTCGTCGGGATCTCCCCGGACCGGCCCGCGCTGGGGTTCGGGATGTCCCTGGACCCCGCCGTCATCGCCGAGCTGCTGTTGCGGGCCGGCCCCGGCGACCTGCCGCGCGTCGAGGCGGGCGCGCCGTCGGGCATCGCGGTCAGCGACGCCTCCGAGGAGCTGCTCGACGCCGTGATCCGGCTGCTGCGCCTGCTCGACCGCCCCCGCGACCGGGCGGTGCTCGCCCCGCTGGTCAAGCGCGAGATCCTGTGGCTGCTGATCACCGGGGACCAGGGCGGTGCCGTGCGCCAGCTGGGCCTGGCCGACAGCGGGCTCAGCCACATCGCGCGGGCGGTGAGGTGGATCCGGGAGAACTACGCCGAGCCCTTCCGGGTGGAGGAGGTGGCGCGGCTGTCCGGCATGAGCGTGTCCGCCTTCCACCGCAACTTCCGCGGGGTGACCGCGATGAGTCCCATCCGGTTCCAGAAGCAGATCCGGTTGCAGGAGGCCCGGCTGCTGCTGGCCACCCGCCCCCGCGACATCGCCGGGGTGGGCCACCGTGTCGGCTACGACAGCCCCTCGCAGTTCAGCCGGGAGTACCGGCGCCGGTTCGGGGTGCCGCCCGGCGAGGACGCCGCCCGGCTGCGCGTGGCCGAGCCGGTGGGCGCCCCCGCCCTGCCCTGAGGCGCACACCCGCCGGACCCGGCAGGATCGTGCAAGGACGCGAGAGGATCGGTCTTCTCCCCTCCCGCCCCCGGTTGATTCCATGAAGGGGTCGGAGAAAGACCGGGCCGGAAAGGCCCGACCATTCAGGGAGAAGAATCATGAGGGTCGCCATTGTCACGGGTGCCAGTTCCGGTATCGGCCGCAGCGCGGCGGTGCACATCGCCCGGCGCGGGAACGGGGTGATCCTGACCTACGGCGCCAACCGGCAGGGCGCCCTGGACGCGGTGGCCGAGATCGAGAAGGAGGGCGGCACGGCCGTCGCCCTGCCGCTGGACGTCGGCGAGACCGGCGGTTTCCCGGCCTTCCGCGCCTCCGTGGTCGAGGCGCTGCGCCAGACCTGGGGGCGCGACACGTTCGACCACCTCGTCAACAACGCCGGGTTCGGGCAGGCGGCGCCGTTCGAGGACACCACCGAGGAGCTGTTCGACCGGTTCACCCGGGTCCTGCTCAAGGGCCCGTACTTCCTGACGCAGACCCTGCTGCCGCTGCTGGCGGACGGCGGGGCCATCGTGAACACGGCCAGCAACTCCGCGACGGCGACCACCGGCCTGGAGCCCGGCTACTCGGCCTACGCGTCGATGAAGGGCGGTGTCATCGTCCTGTCGCGGTACCTGGCCAAGGAGTTCGGCGGCCGGGGCATCCGGGTCAACTCCGTGTCCCCGGGGCCGACCCGCACCCGGATCTCCGGCGACGCCTTCGAGCGGTTCCCCGAGGTGATCCCGGGCATCGCGGCGCGCACCGCGCTGGGCCGGGTGGGCGAGCCCGACGACATCGGCGCGGTGATCGCCTCCCTGCTCTCGGAGGAGGGGCGCTGGATCACCGCGCAGAACATCGAGGTCTCCGGCGGCTACGACCTCTGATCGGTTGAATCGGTGCTTCGTGCGGGGGAACACCTCGGGGCCGCCACGAGTCGGTGGCGGCCCCGGTGAGCGGAAGGTCCCCGATCGAACCGGTGGCCGCCGCGGCGGCCTGATCGGATCGCTTCCCGGTTCGACGGTCCCGTGCAGGTCCAGCCGGGAGCCGTCGGACCCGTTGGGAGTCTAGGCGAGCCGGGGGAGTCGCCGGGCCCCGCGGGGGCCGGGTGCGGGGTCTAGGCGCAATGTCGTTCAGTTAAGCCGGTCAGGGATCTGTCAACACGGCGATGTCCACGGTGGCCTTGTACGTGGTCCGGTCCACCCCGTTGGACCGGGCGTGGTACTTGGAGATCGCCCGTTTGACCACCCGCGGCACCGTGCGCACCCG
>NZ_JBJJBV010000143.1:0-17411 GCF_045446735.1 Nocardiopsis protaetiae | reverse complement strand
CCGACGATCGTCAGGGTCGGCCCGCCGTCCGGGCACGGATCGGCCCAGGGCCCGGGCACGAAAAAGACCCGGGGCCCCTCGTGAGAGGGGCCCCGGGCCGGAGCGCGGAGGATCGGGGATTTGAACCCCGGATGGGCGTAAACCCAAACCGCATTAGCAGTGCGGCGCCATAGACCTGACTAGGCGAATCCTCCTGGCTGCCATAAGGGTACAGACACCGGGCCCCGCTGTGCAAAACGAAACCTGGGAGGGCTCGGTCTCACCGCCCCGCGGACCCTCCGGACCGCACGGCGCGCAGTGGCGCGGCCTGCGGAACAGCGCTTCGCCGGTCCTCCCGCAGCAGGTCGCGCAGGGCCCGCTCCGAGGGACCGCCCGGAGCCGCGCTGTAGGCGATGAGCCGCTGCCCCGGGCCGCCCGGGATCTGGAGGGTCTCGAAGGCCAGCTCCATGCGCCCCACCACCGGGTGGTCCATCCGCTTGGTCCCCGAGGTGCAGGTCCGCACCGGGTGCCGGGCCCAGCGCTCGGCGAACTCCCCGCTCTGCACGGCGAGCTGCCCGACCAGCTCGGCGAGCCTGCGGTCGTCGGGGTGCCGTCCGGCGGTCAGCCGCAGCGAGGCCACCGCCAGCGTCGCCTCCTGCGGCCAGTGCTCCCCGTACAGGGCGCGCGTGTGCTCCTCCAGGAACAGCATCCGGGTCAGGTTGGGGCGGTGGGCGGGCAGGTCGGTGTCCCCGGAGTCCAGGTGCCGGCCCAGCAGGGCGTGGCCGCGTTCGTTCCAGGCCAGGACGTCGTTGCGGCGGTCCAGGACCAGCGCCGGGACCTGGGACATCGCGTGGATCAGCTGGCGGGCCGAGCCGCTCGCGTGCTCGGGCCGGGGCGGTGCGGGGCGCCCGGCGGGGGCGGGCGCGGCCAGGTCCATCAGGTGCGCGGTCTCGTCGCCGTCCAGGCGCAGGGCCCGCGCGATCGCGGTCAGCACCTCGCGCGACACCCGGGTGCTGCGCCCCTGCTCCAGCCGCGTGTAGTGGGTGACGCTCACCCCCGCGAGCAGGCACAGCTCCTCGCGCCGCAGCCCGGGCACCCGGCGGCGCTCGCCGTAGGGGGTCAGGCCCACGTCCCGGGGGCGCAGCGCGCCGCGGCGGGTGCGGAGGAAGTCACCGAGTTCGGATGCGGGGGGCATGGTCGTCCTCTCCGAGGGTTCCGCGGTCGCTCATTCCGAACCGGCGCCCACCCGGGGTTCTTCCGGCGGCGGCGCCTCCAGGGTGGTCACGTCGTGACCACCCTCCCGGGGACTGCCCACAACGGTGTTCTGGCTGTGCCGCCGGGCCGGGACGAGTATCGGCCGGGTCAACGACCCCCGAGGAGGGACCCCATGTCCGTGAACACCGGCGCGCCCGCGGGCGCGGCCGCCCCGGCGCGGCTGACACCGCGCATGACCGTCGTCCTGGTGCTCCTGCTGTCGGCGCAGTTCATGCTGGCCGTCGACTTCTCCATCCTCAACGTCGCGCTGCCCGTCATCGGCGACGGCCTGGGCTTCACCCTCGCGAACCTCCAGTGGATCGCCACCGCGTTCGCGCTGTGCGCGGCGGGCTTCACCCTGCTCTTCGGCCGGATCGCCGACCTGTTCGGGCGCCGCCGCCTCTTCCTGGGCGGCCTCGCCGTCCTGGGCCTGTCCTCCCTGGTGGGCGGGCTCGCGACCACCCCCGAGGTGCTGATCGCCGCCCGGGTCCTCCAGGGCCTGGCCACCGCCGCGGTCACCCCGGCGGGCCTGTCCCTGCTCACCACCTCGTTCCCGGAGGGGCCGCTGCGGGAGCGCGCGCTGGGCCTCAACGGGGCGCTGATGTCGGCCGGGTTCACCACCGGTGCCGTGCTGGGCGGCCTGCTCACCGACCTGCTGTCGTGGCGGTGGGCGTTCTTCGTCAATGTCCCGGTGGCGCTGGCCGTGCTGGTCGTCGCGCCGATCGTGATCAGGGAGTCCCTGCCGGAACAGCGGCCCAGGCTGGACGTCCCGGGCGCCCTGCTGGTCACCCTGGGCCTGCTCGCGGTGGTCTACGGCTTCTCGCAGGCGGGGGAGGCGGGCTGGTCCGCGCCGCTCACCTGGGCGCCGCTGGCGGCCGGCGCGGTGCTGCTGGTCCTGTTCGTCCTGGTGGAGGCCAGGGTCGCGGCCCCGCTGGTGCCGGTCCGCGTCCTGCGCCGCCGCTCGGTGGCCTGGGGCAACGTCGCCGGGTTCATCGCGTTCCTCACCGAGACCTCGCTGGTCTTCCTGCTCACCCTCTACCTGCAGAACGTGCTGGGCTTCAGCCCGCTGGCGGCGGGCCTGTCCTTCGCGGTCCTGGGCGCGGGCACCGTCCTGGGCGGGGTCATCGCCCCCCGCGTCATCGGGGCCACGTCCACCAGGGTGACGCTGCTCGTCGGCGGCCTGGTGCAGGCCGCGGCGACCTCCGCCCTGCTGTTCCTGGGCACCGGCCAGGGGAGCATGCCCCTGCTCCTGGTCGCGACCTTCGTCGGCGGCGTCGGCAACATGCTGGTCATCGTCGGGTTCATGGTCACCGCCACCTCCGGGCTGCCCGACGGCGAGCAGGGGCTGGCCACCGGACTGGCCACCATGACCCAGCAGATCGGCATCACCATGGGCACCCCGATCATGAGCGCGGTCGCGGCCTCGGCGATGGTCGGCACCGGGGCCGCGGCGACGCTGGGCGGCCTGACCTGGGCCATCGGGGTGAACGCGGTGATCGTCCTGGCGGGGGTGCTCGCCGCCGCGCTCTTCCTCGGGGGCGGAACGCGGGAACGGGGCTGAACGCCCCGGGCGTCAGCCGGTGGTGCGCTCGATGATGAGGTCGGCGTCCCGGCGCAGCCGGTCCACGGCGCGCGAAAGGGTGCTCTTGACGGTGCCCAGCGTGACGCCCATGCGGTCGGCGATCTGGACCTCGGTGAGGTCCTCGTAGTAGCGGAGGATGACCGTGGTGCGCTGGCGGTCGGGCAGTCTGTCGATGGACCGGCGCACCACGTCGGCGAGGTCGCTGCGCCAGGTCGGGTCGTCCACCCGCTGCTCGGGGATCTCGTCGGTGGGGTACACGTCCAGGCGGCTGCGGCGCCATTCGGAGATCCGGGCGTTGACCATGGCCCGGCGCACGTACCCGTCGCGGGCGCGCGGGTCGTTGATGCGGTCCCAGGACAGGAACGTCTTGACCAGGGCGGCCTGGAGCAGGTCCTCGGCGTCGTTGTGACTGCCGGTGATGGAGCGGGCCATGCGCAGCAGGGCGGGGCCGCGCTCGGCGACGTAGCTGCTGAACTCCTCGTACCGGGGGGTCTGCTTGGTGCCCGCCACCTGTCCACCGCCCTTCACCGCACTCGGCATCGGCCTGTGGGCACAACTCTCACACAGCGAGCGCAAACTCCCGGGAACCTGTGTCCCACGCGCCGACAAACGGCCCGGCGGGGACGCCCGCACGCTCTCGACCATGGTGGCGGCCCGGGACCGGCGTTGGCAATGATCGGGACATGCGGGCGGCATGAACCGCCGGGTCGCGGCGTGTGAGCCGCGCCCGGGCCCCTTCATCGGGAGAATGGTCACGGCAGGACGAGTCGGGCGACAGGGGGATGCGAACGACATGTCAGTGATAACGGACAAGAGCCGGGACCGCGCACGGTTCACCGCCGCGCTCCTGGGACCCGACACCGCACCCGAGCCCACACGGCTCGGCGGCCGGGTGGCCCGCGGCGTCGTCGTCGACGCCACCTCCTACATGCTCTGCCTGGCCACCCCGAACGGGGAGGAGCGCTTCCTCTACGAACGCGTCACCTCGTTCTGGCGCGGCGGCGAGGTCCGGCCCACCGAACTGCGGCCCGGCGACGACGCCGTCGTCCTGTGCTCCCACGACGGCCGCCTGGTCGCCGAACGCGTCTGGGCGCAGGCCGCCCGCGCCACCGGCGTCATCACCGACCACCGCGACGACACCCTGGAGATCGACCCCGGGCACGGACGCCCCCGCCTCACCGTGGTCATCCCCTACCGCACCTCGGGCCGCATCACCGTGCGCCACCCGCGCCTGGAACCCGGTTACCTGTTCGACGCCGTCGGCGTCTGGCGCGACGGCGCGGTCTGGGCGGTGCGCCCGGCCACCACCCAGCCGCCCTACCCGCTGACCGCGACGCCCCGGCGCCCGCACACCCGCGACCACCCGTCCACCCTGGGCGGCATCGCCACCTGGTACGACCCGGCCTGGGGGCGCGCCTCCCACCTGGACCCGCGCGCCCACGCCACCGGCCTGGCCTACCCGGCGATCGACCGGGCCGGCCACACCCGGGACTGCGACCGGCGCACCTCCTGCGTGCCCCTGCCGCTGCTGTCCACCGGGGCCGTGGTGAGCCTGCGCAACGACTGCACCCGCACGTCCGCCGCCCTGCCCGTCATCGACTGCGCCGCCGCCGACAGCTGGCTGTGCGACCTGTGCCCCACCTGCGGCGGGCAGGGGGCCGGACGCCTGGCCTCCCTCACCATGACCTCCTTCGTCGCCCTGGGCGGGCGGCTGGAGGACGGCTGCTTCAACGCGACCGTCACGGTCCACAACGGAGAGGTGTGACATGCCGGCGGAGATCCTCCAGGCGCTGAGAGAGGTCCAGCTGCCGCTCCTGGCGGTGCTGCTGCTGTTCGGCGCGCTCACCAAACTCGGCTCCCGGGACACGTCCACGGGGCTGTCGGTCCTGCTGCCCGCACGCCTGCGCCGCCCGGCCGCGTTGGGCACCGGGCTGCTGGAGGCCGCCCTGGCCGCGGGCCTGGTCCTGCTCTCCGGGACGCTCGGCGAGGCGGCCCGGCTGCTCACCGCCCTGCTGTTCGCCGCGTCCGTCGCCGTCCTGCTGCTGGTCCGCCGCCGCGACCCGGAGGCGGGCTGCGGCTGCTTCGGCGGCCTCAGCCGCGCGCCCATCGGGTGGCGCACCCTGACCCGCGCCGGGCTGCTGTCGGTGGCGGCGCTGCTCACCCTGGGCCTGGAGCCCACCGCCTGGCAGGTGGTCGCGGGCGCGGGCCCGGTGCACGCCGCCGTGCTGGGCGCCGAGCTGCTCCTGCTGGCCCTGCTCAGCCCCGAACTCCGCGAGACCGCCGCCCGGCTGCGCCACCGCGAGCCCTGCGAGCTGCGGGAGGTCTCCGACCGCGCGATCTCGCGCAGGCTCCGCCGCAGCGACGTGTGGCGCACCAACAGGCCGCTGCTGCTCGACACCGAACCGCTCGACGTCTGGCGCCACGGCTGCCACCGCTTCCTGCGCTACGACGGGATGCGGCACGGCACCCGCGTGGACGTGGTCTTCGCGGTGCGCATCGGCGGGCGGCGGCGCACCGCCGTGCGCGCGACCGTGGTGGACCGGGGGAGCGGCACGTCCGTGGCGTCCTTCGGCGCGGTGTCCGACCGCGCGCTCCAGGGGCCGCCGCGCCGGCTGCCCGGCCCGCGCCGGGCGGCGCGGCTGGACGCCCGGCGCCGGGACGAGGCCAGGGAGGCGGCGAGCCTGGGCGAGGCCCGGGAACACCCCTCGGGGCGTTCGGACGCCTGGCCTAGCGAGGACCTGGAGGCCGAGGTGACCGGCGGCCGCGGCGGGGCCTGAGCGGCGGCCGCGGGGTCCGGCCGGCGGTCGACCGGCGGCCGTGGGCCCGGGCCGCTAGCCGAGCTTCTCCTGCTGGCGCTCCACGGAGGCGCGGGTGAACTCCACCAGCATCTCCTCGTAGTCCTCCAGCTCGCCCGGGCCCATGATCGACGTGGTGCCGACCAGGTCGCCGTTGCGGTACATGACGCTGTACATGTGGTTGCGCTCGCCGTCGGTGTCCACGTCCACGGCGAAGCCTCGCGACTCGTCGCCCAGTGTCGGCAGCTCCGCCAGGTCGCGCACCTCGTAGCCGGAGGAGGTGCCGTCCTCGTAGGTGGCGGTGTAGGTGTCGCAGTCGGCGGGCGGCCGGGACTCGACCGCCGCGGCCGCCCCGTCCTCGTCCAGCCGGACCAGGAGGTGGGTGAGCGAGCCGCGGTCCCACTCGTAGGAGGTCAGGGACGCGGGGGCGCCCTGTACCGCCTCGGCGTCGGCCCACCGGTTGGCCGCGTCCAGGCAGGCGGGCTTGTCGAGCTCGGTGGAGGCCCGCACCTGCTCGCTGTAGCGCACGGTGACCAGCTCGGAGTAGACGCCGGCCTCGCTGCCCTCGGGCATGATCTCGGCGCCCTCGAACGAGATGAGCTGGGCGTCGTGCAGCAGCGCGGCGGCCTCGGCCGCCTCGCCGGTGCCCTCCTCCATGGGCCCGGCGCAGGCGCTCAGCGCGAGGACGACGGGCAGGCCCGCATAAAGGCCCCATGATCGGACGGCCTTCCGGCCGCTGTCACGAAAGCGGCTCTGACCAGCGACGATCTGAACCGTCGTGGCGGGTTCCGGACGCGAGCGCATGGTGTTGTCTCCTCATTTGTGCGATATTTCCGCTGGGAGCGGTGACCGACCCGCACACGAGATCGCTGAGCGTGTCGCGGGGTTAGCACAAAGTATTGAGGAAGGACAATGGTGTCGGAGTCGAAATCGCCATATCTGCGGTCGGTGCTGGAGAGCATCCCCGCCTACAAGCCGGGCAAGAAGGTCACCGGGCCCGATGGGCGATCCATCAAGCTGTCCTCCAACGAGAGCCCCTACGGGCCGCTCCCGTCGGTGCGCGAGGCCATCACCCGCGCCGCCGCCGACCTCAACCGCTACCCGGACCCGGGCGCGACCGAGCTGACCGCGGCGCTGGCCCGCCGCCTGGACGTGCCCGAGGAGCACATCGGCCTGGGCGCGGGCTCGGTCGGCCTGCTCCAGCAGCTGCTGGAGGCCGTCGGCGAGCCGGGCGCCGAGGTCGTCTACGCCTGGCGCTCCTTCGAGGCCTACCCGCTGCTCGCCGAGCTGGCCGGGGTGACCTCCGTGCGGGTGCCCCTGCGCGATGAGACCCACGACCTCGACGCGATCCTCGACGCCATCACCGAGAACACCCGCATGGTGCTGGTCTGCAACCCCAACAACCCCACCGGCACCACCGTGCGCGAGGCGGAGCTGACCGCCTTCCTGGACCGGGTCCCCGACCACGTGCTGGTGATCCTCGACGAGGCCTACCGCGAGTACGTGCGCGACCCGCAGGTGCCCGACGGCGTTTCCCTGTACCGCGACCGGCCCAACGTGGCCGTCCTGCGCACCTTCTCCAAGGCCTACGGCCTGGCCGCGGTGCGCCTGGGCTTCCTGGTCGGCCACCCGCCGGTGGTCGCCGCGGTCCGCAAGACCCTGGTGCCGTTCGCGGTCAACCACCTGGCCCAGGCCGCGGGCATCGCCTCCCTGGAGGCCGAGGGCGAGCTGCTGGAGCGCGTGGACGCCACCGTCGCCGAGCGCGGGCGCGTGCGCGCCGCCCTGCTGGAAGCCGGGTGGACCGTGCCGCCCACCGAGGCCAACTTCGTGTGGCTGCGCGTGGACGGGGACACCCTGGACTTCGCCGCCGAGTGCGCGAAGGTCGGCGTGTCCGTGCGCCCCTTCGACGGTGAGGGCGCCCGCGTCAGCCTGGGCACCCCGGAGGAGAACGACGCGTTCCTCTCCGTCGCCCGCGACTACCCCAGGCGCCGCTAGAAGCTGTACTCCCGCTGGGGCGTCGTCCGTTACGGGCGGCGCCCCCACACGTGGGCCCTGGGCACGGGCCCCGGAAAGCACGAGGGGCGCCTCCCAGGGGGGAAGGCGCCCCGAAATCGGGTGCGGGTCGCGGCGGGCTACTTGCCGGCGGCGTCCTTGTCGAGCTTCTCCACGATGAGCCGGTACAGCTGTCGGGGGCGCCCCGGCTGGAGCGTGCGGTTGGGCGGCAGGGGCCAGGCGAGCCCCTCCTCCACGAGGGTGCGCAGGAGCCGACGCGCGGTCCGGGAGGTGACCCCGAGCATCCGCCCGGCGTTCTCCGCGTCGACGACGAGGGGGCCGTCCTCTTCCGCGATCTTCTCCGAAAGCCGAATCAGAGTCTCGCGGCCCTTGGTGCGCAGCGGTTCGGAGGATTGCCGTGAGGGCGCGCGCTGGGCCGGGACCAGGGAACGACCCTCGCGGTCCACCGCGAAGCTCTGACGGGACGCCTGGGCGCGGTTCAGGGCCGCGCGGGCGTGCGCCTCGGCGTCCTGGGTGGTGCGCCCCATGCCGATGCCCACCTCGATGGCGATCCCGAGCTCCGCCTTGATGCGTTCCACGAACGGCGGCTGCCGGAACCCCTCGGTCGCCGTGACGAGCGATCCCCGGGTCGCGGTGATCATGAACGAATGATCGTCCAGACGGTGCGCCGTGGCGTTGATCCGGTGGGCCTCCTGGAGCAGCAGCCGGTGCAGCGACAGCCGCAGCTCCTCCCGCCAGTAGCGGGGCGTGGACCGCCGCGAGGAGTCCCGCAGCGTCGGCACGTCCACCACGACCACGCCCAGCTGCGCCTCCTCCAGCCGGTGGTGGGCGCCCAGCAGTCCGGCGGTCTGCAGCGCGCTGCGCACCCCGGCGTTGGTCGGCCGCAACCGGATGACCGGGACGCCGATGGCCTCCAGCCGCTCGGCGACCCCGCGCACGCAGGTGATCGCCATCTTGGTGGCCTTGCGCCGCCACAGCCCCTCGTGGAACGAGGTGAGCTGGGCGGTGTTGGTCAGCTCCTCGTGGACGTGGATGCCGTCCACGGGAAGGTCGACCTCGGAGTAGGCCTCGACGACGTCGGCGCGGCTGAGCACGTCCAGACTTGCTCTGGTCGGGTCGTAGCGCTCGTCCAGGGTGGCACGGAGGAGGGCCTCGTGCAGGCTGGCGCCCCCGAGCGGCACGTAGGTGGCGGGCATCGTCAGCACGCCGGCCTTTCGCGCGAACTCGTAGGGAACCGGGCTGGCGAACAGGTACGCGTCGATCGCCGAACCCAGCCTGACGACCTTGTCCGTCGCCTCTTGCTCATCTCGGTATGCGGCGGCGATGAGTCTGGCGTTGAGGGGTCCCGTGGACCCAGGACCCATGAGCATGACCCGTTCGACCACCTCATGGGGCCCTATGACGCCGATCGTCAAATCGCCAGTACGCTGGGCACTCACCTCGGGTTGCTCCCCGCTACCATTCCACGCTCTTCACTATGTGCGCCCACTGGTTTCCCGACCCGATCTCTGTCACGGCATGATTGCCGAGATCGTACCCATTGTGCGGGGCCAAAGAAGATCGTTTTCCATATCAACGCCGAAAGCCCGGGTGGGAGACGGGCTCCCACCCCGGCTTGAACTGCGCTTTCGACCCGCTACGAGACGACGACGCGCTCCACGTCGGCACCTAGTGCGGCGAGTCGCGTCGCGAACTGAGCGTGACCGCGGTCCACCAGATAACCAGGCGCAACGATTGTCTCACCTTCGGCGACCAGTCCGGCGAGCACCAGGGCCGCGCCGGTCCGCAGGTCGTGGGCGATCACCTCGGCACCGTGCAGGTGCGTCGGGCCGTGCACGATGGCGCGGGTGCCCTCGACCTCGACCTTGGCGCCCATCTTGTTGAGCTCGTCGGCCAGCGCGAAGCGGCCGTCGTAGATCGCCTCGTGGATGTAGCTCTCACCCTCGGCCAGGGTGGCCAGGGCCATGAGCGGCGACTGCAGGTCCGTGGCGAAGCCCGGGAACGGCGAGGTGACCGCGTTGATCGGGCGCAGCGGCACGGACGGGTCGCGGGTCACGTGCAGGACCGCGCCCTCCTGCGAGAAGCCGACGCCCATCTGCTCCAGCTTCCAGCGGGCCACACCCAGGTGGTCCAGGTTGGCGCCGACCAGGCTGACCTCGCCGCCGGTGGCCGCGACGGTCATCGCGAACACACCCGCGTCGATACGGTCCGACATGATCGTGTGCTCGACCGCAGTGAGCTCCTCGACGCCCTCGACCGTGATCAGGCCGGTGCCGCCACCGCTGATCTTGGCGCCCATGGCCGACAGGAACGCGATGACGTCCAGGACCTCGGGCTCCAGGGCGGCGTGCTCGATCACCGTGGTGCCGGGCGCCAGGACGGCGGCCATCAGCAGGTTCTCGGTGCCGGTGTGGGACGGGGTGTCCAGGTACAGGCGACCACCGCGGAGGTCGGAGGCCTCGACGTTGATGTGGTTGCGCTCGGCGTCCTCGGTGACCTTGGCGCCCAGGCGCGCGAAGCCCCGGTAGTGGAAGTCCAGGTTGCGGCTGCCCAGGTTGCAACCGCCGACGCCCTCGATCCGGGCGCGGCCGGTGCGGTGCATCAGCGCCGGGACGAACAGCACCGAGCCGCGGAAGCGAGCGGCGATCTCGGCGGGCAGAACGGCCCGCTCGGGGTCGTTGAGCCCGGAGGCGTCGATGACAACGGTGCGCTCTGCCTCATGGAACTCGACCTTGGCGCCGATGTGCTCGGCGAGTTCGAGGGAGCGGTAGACATCCTCGATGACGGGGACGTTGCGCAGCACCGTACGTCCCTTGGCCGCGAGGAGAGCGGCTCCGATCATCGGCAGGACGGCGTTCTTCGCGCCCTGGATGAACGCCGTACCGCTGAGGGGGCGTCCGCCGCGGACGCGGTAACGAACCTCCTGGCCCATGCTCATGTGCTCCTTTGTGAGGCAGATGTGAAAAAAGGTCACCCTCGTCGGGTTTCGCCTATGTGCGTTTTAGACGCGGGTTTCCCCTGGAACGTTCGACGAATCTTGTGTGTGACCTGCACGGCCAGCGAACCGGTGTGTTCGCGACGACTCTATAGCACCCCCCGGCCCGGACCGGTCCAGAACGTGGTATACCCCCGGATCGGGGAGGGAGTCCCGCGAAACGGCCAAAGAGGTGCTCGCCTAACGGAAAGACCAGGGAAGGTGTGGGGAGATCGCGTGCATGGCCGAACACCTGAACAGGTGCCGCACACGACCTCACCACCATACGCGCTTCCGACAACTATTCCGAGACCAGCGTGCCCGGAATCACGTGCCGGACCTGCGTCACAGCTTGGGATCGGACCCGGTCAGCCGCCGGAAGATCTCCGCGTAGCGGTCGATCGTGTGCTCCACCACCGACTCCGGAAGCTCCGGCGGCGGGGCGTCCGCGGCCCGGTCCCAGCCCGAATCGGCCGAGGTCAGCCAATTGCGGACCACCTGCTTGTCGAAGGACGGCTGCGGGCCGCCCGGCGCCCACTCGTCCGCGGGCCAGTACCGGGACGAGTCCGGGGTGAACACCTCGTCGCCCAGCACCAGCGCGCCGTCGGCGTCCCGGCCGAACTCGAACTTGGTGTCGGCCAGCAGCACCCCGCGCTCGCGCGCCACCTCGCGACCGCGCGTGTACACGCGCAGGGTGAGGTCGCGCAGCTCCCCGGCCAGCTCGGCGCCGTGCCGGGCCGCGACCGCCTCGAACGACACGTTCTCGTCGTGGTCGCCCACCTCGGCCTTGGTGGCCGGGGTGAAGATCGGCTCGGCCAGCTCCGAGCCGTCCACCAGGCCCTCCGGCAGCGGCACCCCGCACACGGTGCCGTCCACCCGGTACTCGGCCAGGCCGGAACCGGTCAGGTAGCCGCGGGCCACGCACTCCACCGGCACCATGTCCAGCCTGCGGCACACCAGGGTCCGCCCGGCCCAGTCGGCGGGCGCGCCCCGCGGCGGCACGTCCGACACCACGTGGTTGGGGACCAGGTCGGCGACCCGGTCGAACCACCACAGGGACAGCTGTGTGAGCAGCCGGCCCTTGCCGGGGATCTCGGTGGGCAGCACCCAGTCGAACGCGGAGAGCCGGTCGCTGGCCACCATCACCAGGTCGCCGGACGCGGTGGTGTACAGGTCGCGGACCTTGCCGGTGTGCACGTGGGTCAGGCCCTCGACCTGCACCGGCTCGGGCCGGACGACGAAACCGCTCATGGGAGTCCTTTGTTTCTTACGGTGGCCGTCAGGCCGTGTTCGGTGGATGCCTTCGTGTGGTTCGGCGCCTGCGCCGAAGGGACACGAGCGGCCACGAGGCGATCTCTCGCAAGGCGACCGCCCCGACCGCCCCCGCCGTGCGTTGCCCCGCGGGCTCGCGGTGCCGCACAGCGGAGCCCGCCCGGGGCCCGCCGACCGAGCGCGGGCGGCGCCGCGACAGGCGGCCCGGCGGCCGCGACAGGTGATGACCCACCGAGCACGGCCTACAGCTCGGCGGCGGCCCGCTCGGCGATGTCGGTCCGGTGGAACGACCCGCGCAGCTCGATCTCGGACACCGCGGCGTAGGCGCTCTCGCGCGCCTTCGCCAGGTCGGTTCCGGTCCCCACCACGCTGAGCACCCGGCCGCCCGACGCCACCACGTCGCGGGCCCCGCTCCAGGCGGTCCCGGCGTGCAGAACGTAGGCGCCCTCCACGGCGTTCGCCGCGTCCAGGCCGCCGATGACGTCGCCCTTGACCGGGTCGCCGGGGTAGTTCTCGGCGGCCACCACGACGGTGACCGCGGCCCCGGTCTTCCATTGCAGCGAGCCGATGCCCTTGAGGCCGCCCGTGTCGGTGGCCTGTAGGACCGCGCCGATCGGGGTGACCAGCCGGTCCAGCACCACCTGGGTCTCCGGGTCGCCGAAGCGGGCGTTGAACTCGATGACGCGCGGGCCCTTGGAGGTGAGCGCCAGGCCCACGTACAGCAGCCCCTGGTAGCGGGTGCCGCGCCGGTTCATCTCCTGCAGGGTCGGCCGCACGACCGACTCCATGACCTCGTCCACCAGCCCGGCCGGCGCCCACGGCAGCGGCGCGTACGCGCCCATCCCGCCGGTGTTGGGGCCCTGGTCGCCGTCGTAGGCGCGCTTGAAGTCCTGGGCGGGCAGCAGCGGCAGCGCGTGCACGCCGTCGCTCAGCACGAACAGCGACACCTCGGGGCCGTCGAGGAACTCCTCGATGACGACCCGGCCGCACTCGCGCGCGTGGCGCTCGGCCAGCGCCCGGTCGTCGGTGACGACGACGCCCTTGCCCGCCGCCAGCCCGTCGTTCTTGACGACGTAGGGGGTGCCGAACTCGTCGAGCGCCTCCGACACCTGGCCGGCCGTGCGGCACACCCTGGCCTTGGCCGTGGGCACGCCCGCCGCCTCCATGACCTCCTTGGCGAACGCCTTGGAGCCCTCCAGGCGGGCGGCCTCCCGGTCCGGGCCGAACACCGGGATGCCGCGTTCGCGCAGCACGTCGGCGACCCCGGCGACCAGCGGCGCCTCCGGGCCGACGACGACCAGCTCCGCGCGGATGCGCGCGGCCAGCTCGGTCACCGCCAGCCCGTCGGTCACGTTGATCACGTGGTTCTCGGCCAGTTCCGAGATCCCCGGGTTGCCCGGGGCGCAGTGGATGTCGGTGACACCCGGGTCGAGGGACAGCGCGCGGACGAGGGCGTGCTCGCGGCCTCCGCCGCCGAGGACGAGGGCTTTCACTACTGGGGGCCTCTTCGTGTGGGAGGACGGACAGCGGACAGGCGGGCGCCGGTCAGACCAGGGATCGCAGCTCAAGGGTCTGGTCGCGGCCGGGGCCCACCCCGATGGCGGAGATCGGGGCTCCGGCCATCTCCTCCAGGGTACGCACGTACGCCTGGGCGTTCTTGGGAAGTTCGTCGAATTCCCGGGCTCCGGTGATGTCCTCCGACCAGCCGTCGAGGTACTCGTAGACCGGCGTCGCGTGGTGGAAGTCGGTCTGGGTCATCGGGATCTCGTCGTGGCGGACCCCGTCGACGTCGTAGGCGACGCACACCGGGATGCGCTCTAGGCCGGTGAGCACGTCGAGCTTGGTCAGGAAGAAGTCGGTGATGCCGTTGACGCGGGTCGCGTACCGGGCGATGGGCGCGTCGAACCAGCCGCAGCGGCGGTCGCGGCCGGTGGTGACCCCGTACTCGTGGCCCTGCGTGCGCAGCCAGACGCCCTGCTCGTCGAGCAGCTCGGTCGGGAAGGGGCCCGAGCCGACGCGGGTGGTGTAGGCCTTGAGGATGCCGACGACCTTGGTGATGCGGGTGGGGCCGATGCCCGACCCGGCGGCCGCGCCGCCCGCCGTGGGCGAGGAGGACGTGACGAACGGGTAGGTGCCGTGGTCGATGTCCAGCAGGGTGCCCTGCGAACCCTCCAGGTAGACGGTCTTGCCGTCGTCCAGAGCCTTGTTGAGGACCAGCGAGGTGTCGGCCACGAAGGGGCGGAGCCTCTCGGCGTAGCCGAGGTACTCCTCGATGATCGGCTCGGCCTCCAGGGCGCGCCGGTTGTAGACCTTGGTGAGGAGCTGGTTCTTGTCGTTGAGGGCCAGCTCGATCTTCTTGCGCAGGATCTTGGCGTCGAACATGTCCTGCACGCGCACGCCCTGGCGGGACACCTTGTCGGCGTAGGTCGGGCCGATGCCGCGCCCGGTGGTGCCGATCTTGCCCTTGCCCAGGAAGCGCTCGCTGACCCGGTCCAGGGCCCGGTGGTAGGGCATGATCAGGTGCGCGTTGGCGGAGATGAGCAGGTTCGAGGTGTCGACGCCGCGGGCGTCGAGCCCGTCCAGCTCCTCGAAGAGGACGCCCGGGTCGATGACGACGCCGTTGGCGATGACCGGGACCACGTTCGGGGAGAGGATGCCGGACGGCAGCAGGTGGAGGGCGTATTTCTGGTCGCCGATGACCACCGTGTGCCCGGCGTTGTTGCCGCCCTGGTAGCGGACCACGTAGTCCACGCGGTCGCCCACAAGGTCGGTCGCCTTGCCCTTGCCCTCATCGCCCCACTGGGCACCCACGAGCGTGATCGCCGGCATTGGTCACTACCTTTTCGCTCGACACCTGACCGGGGTGTTCCCGACCCCGAACATGGATGAACCCCTGGCGCAAGGCAGCGACAGGGGCCGTTGCGTATTGAGGGTACACGACCCGTCCGTCCCGGTTAAGAGCCGCCCACGCGGGGGTTTCCTCACGTCGAACCGGGTGGGACGGCCGGTGGGGCGGGGTTTTCGGACCCCCTTTCCCTCACGCCCGTTCCCTCACACGGGGCGCAGCAGGTGCAGCAGAGAGGTGAGGCTCTCATCGGCGTGGCCGCGGTCGACCCCGGCCCGGACCAGTGCCAGGACGGCGGCCGGCAGCGACGGGTCCACCCCGGCCCGGTCGGCGGTGTCCACGACGTGTTCGATGCTCGCCGCCGCCATGGAGAGGCGTTCGGCGTCGCCGCCGTGCTCCCCGGCGTCGACGCGGGGGCTGTAGAAGCGGAACATCTGGTCCAGGGACGCGGCGGTGGCCGTGGCCTGGGGCAGGAACTCCTGAGCGCTGACTCCGTGCGCCCGGGCGACGGCCACGCTGTGCAGCCACCCGGCCAGGCCGGTCCAGAAGAGGTCCATCCCCAGCTGGTAGTGGAGCGGGGCCAGGGCCGGGTCCTCGCCCCGGTAGTCGGTCCCGGTGAGGGCGCGCAGGGTGTGCGCGTGCCGGTCGAAGACCTCCCGCGGGCCGCTGTAGAACGTGGAGGTCCCCGGGCCGCCGATGCCGGACGGGTCCGCCTGCACCCCGCCGGTCAGATGGTGTGCGCCGTGGCCGGCGAGCCAGGCGGAGGCCTCGCGGGCCCGGTCGGGCGTGTCGGAGCTCAGGTTGACGATCACCCGCCCGGCCAGGGCGTCGGCGGCCGGGGTGAGCAGGGCGTACACGGCCGCGTAGTCGGTGAGGCTGAGGACGGCCAGCCCGCTGGCGCGCAGCGCGTCGGCGACGGTCGGCGCGGCGGTCGCGCCCAGGGCGACCAGGGGCTCGGCCCTGGCGGCGGTGCGGTTCCACACGGTGACGGCGTGGCCGCGGTCCAGGAAGGCGCGGGCCATGGCGGCGCCCATCGGGCCCAGGCCGATGACGGTGACGGGCTCGGGGGCCGTGCCGGTCGTGTCGGTCGCGTCGGTCGTGTTCTTGGTGTTCTTCTCCGTTGTCTCCATGTCCCCATCTCGCTAAAACGAACGTTCTACTCAGTGGGGAGACCATAACAGACCCTAGAGCGAACGTTCTATTCAGTACGATGGCGGCGTGATGACCAAGGCAGCGCCCACCGACGACACCCCCGGCACCCGCGAGCGGATCGTCGCCGCCGCCTCGCACCTGATGCAGCGGCGGGGCTACGACGGCACCGGCGTCAAGCAGATCTCGATCCAGGCGGGGGCCACGCTCGGCTCGGTGTACCACTTCTTCCCGGGCGGAAAGAAGGAGCTGGCGCTCGCCGCGATCGAGCGCGGCGACCGGGAGTTCGCCGAGGAGCTGGAGCGGATCCTGGCCGCCGAGGAGGACCCGGCCGAGGCCATGGCGGTCTGCGCCCGCGTGATCGCCGACGGCCTGCGCGAGTCCGACTGGGCGGACGGCTGCCCGGTGACCTCGACCGCCCTGGGGGTGGCCGTCGGCGTCCCGGAGATCGGCCGCGCCGCCGACGCCGCGCTGGCCCGCTGGCGCTCCCTCGTCGCGGAACACCTGATCGCCGCCGGTGTCGCCGAGGAGGACGCGCGCGACCTGGGGTACACGGTCATCAGCACGCTGGAGGGCGCCGAGACCGCCGCCCAGCTGGCCCGCGACGACACCCCGCTACGGATCGCGGGCCGCCACCTGGCCCGCCTGGTCCGCCTTCACCTCCCCTGATCCCGGCCGCCGCCGTCCCCCAACCGTCGGTGTACCCCGGCCGGGGCTTCACGGGCTGCCTGCGGCGGTGCCCACGGCTTTGCGCGTGGCGTTCGGGAGGTGCCCGCAGCGGAGGGTGAGGGTCGGCGGTCGCGTCGCAGGGACGGTCGCCGCCCTACTTCGGCCGGGGTCGGCCGGTGCTCCGTGGGGGGCGCCCCTGTCGGAGCGGTGCTCGTGTTCGCCTGTGGTCCTCCTTCTTCTGCCGGGGTGGGACGGCTGCCTGTGGGGCGCGCGGGCCTCGGATGGGTGCTCGTCCGTGGCCGTGGCCCGGGTGGGCGCCCCGGGCGGGGCGCCCGAGTGGGTCAGGCGTTGAGGACCTTGTCGGCCTCGGCGCTGGAGTCGCGCAGGAAGGTGGCGCAGCGTTCGGCCTCTGGGGCCTCGCCGATCTGCTCGGCGGCCTTGCCCAGTGCGTGCAGCGCGCGCAGGAAGCCCTGGTTGGGCTCGTGCTCCCAGGGGATGGGGCCGTGGCCCTTCCAGCCCGAGCGGCGCAGCTGGTCCAGCCCGCGGTGGTAGCCGGTGCGCGCGTAGGCGTAGGCGGCGACCGGCTCGCCCTCGGCCAGCGCGTTCTCGGCCAGGCGGGCCCAGGCGGCGGAGTACTCCGGGAAGCGGCCGGCGACCGGGGTGGGGTCGGTGGCGGCGGCCAGCGCATCGCGGGCCTCGGGGTTGTCGGCCAGGCGGGTCTCGGGCGGCTCGTTGAGCAGGTTCTGGTGCAGGTTCATGACCCCATCCTGCCACCGCCGCCGGGTCCGGAACCGGTTGTCCACAGGCCGGATTCCGGGGCTTCTCCACGGTGCCCGCCACCCGCTCGGTGACCCGCCGCCCGCTCCCGGAACACAGAAG
>NZ_JBJJBV010000142.1:0-17470 GCF_045446735.1 Nocardiopsis protaetiae | reverse complement strand
CGGGCCCCGGGCGGGTCAGGGGTAGGAGACCAGGTGGTCGATTCCGTCGTTCATCGGACCGGCCGGGCCGCCGGTGTCGTTGATGACGTGCTCGATGGTCCCCAGCTGCCCCAGCGACACGATGACCATGTGCCGGAACTCCACGCCCGCCGCGTCCGGCGCCTCGATGGCGCGCTCGGCGACGATCGTGTCGTCCTCCAGGAACAGGCAGTACACGCCCAGCCCCCACGCCCGGTGCTCGGTGACCCCGGCATCCACCCGGTAGCCCGGGAAGCCGCGGACGTCGCCGTCCATGAACGCCTCCTGGTTGGGCGGGTCGTAGGGCATCTCGCACTGGAAGAAGTAGGTGCGCCCGCGCTCGCCGTTCCACCGCACCTGTTCGCGCTGGTAGTGCTCGGCGAACAGGCCGTAGGCGATGACGTCGTCGCCGTTGACGACCAGCCCGTGCGCGGCCGGGTTGACCTCCCAGCCGACGCCGTCGCCGTGGTCGCCGCGCCACAGCCACACGTGGTCGATGATCGTGTCGTGGCTGTTGACGACCAGGCTGGTGACGGCGCTGCCGGGTCCGGCCCCGCCGACGCGGGCGAACACGTCGTGGATGTGGATCGGGTCGTCGGCGTGCCGGGCCGAGGCGCCCGGCGGGCCGACCTCGATGAGGACCTCCGACTCCTCCGGCCCGGCGTCCACCAGCAGCCCGGCCAGCTGCACCCCGTCCACGTCCGCCACCCGCAGCGCGGCGATCCCGCCCTCGGGGATGAACGTGGCCAGGCCCAGACCCAGGACGATCGTGCCCGGGGCGGTGACCTCCAGGGTCTCGTCCAGCCGGTGGACGCCGGGGGTGACGAGGAGGTGGCGGCCCTGGGCCAGGGCCGCGTTCATGGAGGCGGCGGTGTCGCCCTCGCGGACGATGTGGAACTCCGACAGCGGGATCGAGCGGCCGGGGGTGGGGCCGTTCGACCAGGTGGTGCCGCGGGAGTCGGTGGAGGCGTGCGGGACGAGCACGTGGTACTCCCCGGCGTCGTCCACGTACAGGTAGGGCTTCTCCTTGACCTTCGGGGTGCGGTCGACGGTGGTGTGGGAGGGGTCGGGGAAGTGGTTCGGCGGGGCGCCGTCCACGCCGACGAACACCATGTTCCACACCGACCCGGCCCACTCGCCGAGTTCGCTGTTGCGGGTGAACCACTGCTGCTGGGAGCCGGAGACGACCCGGTCCACCTTGCAGTCGGCCATGTAGCCGCCGCTGGCCCAGCCGTCGTAGCCGTCCCACAGGGGCATCTCGCCGCGGATGTGGACCCGGCGGATCGGGGCCGCCTGGGAGACGGCGTAGCGGTTGTACCCGTCCCAGGGGGTGACGGACAGGTTCTCGCTGATGCGCCAGAAGTTGTGGGTGGCGTTGCCGCCGAACCAGTCGGCGATGACGCGCACCCAGCCGATGATCTCGACGTCGTCGGGCGACCGGCCGAGCCCGGCGACGTGGGTGTAGTAGCCGATGTTGGCGTCGATGTCCTGGTAGCGGCCGGGTTTGAAGAGGAAGGCGTGGCGGCCGGGGCCGAACTGGTCCGACTCCTGGCGGGTGAAGACCGCGTCGAGGGCGGCCTGGATCTCCTCGCGGGGCATGGCGGGGTCGAAGACGGTGACGTTGGGCCCCAGGTCGGGGTCGGCCGCGGCGGCCGCCGCGGGGGCGGCGGCGAGCGCGCGCCCGGCGATGGCCGCGGTGGCCGCGACGGCGGCGGCGCCGGCCAGGGCCTGGCGGCGGGTGAGGCCGGTGCGGTGGTGGTCCGGGAGGGTCACAGGGGTTTCTCCTTGCAGCGGGCCGTGCATTCCGGATGTGAGAGCGCTCTCGCACGCGCCGCGGGGAGGCGCGGCGCGCACGAGAGCGGTTCGGGGGCGGGGCGGTCTACGGGAGTTCGTAGTCCTCGTTGAGGGCGGCGCCCCGCTCGGGGTGGAACTGGTCGTAGCCGCGGGCGTCGCACTGGAGCCCGCCGTTGATGCAGTGGTCGACCATCGCGGCCAGGGTCGGCTCGTCCCAGGCGTTGAAGAAGTCGTAGTGGAACGAGTAGCCCGCCCCGCTCGCCAGGTGGACCTGCGAGGTGTCGCTGCCGGCCGGGAAGGCCATCTTGAACTCGATCATGGGCACCGCGACCGGGTGGCTCTCCGGGCAGTGGTTCTGCCCGTTCACCACCACCGGGTAGGACATGTGCGCCTGGTGGTCGGGCGAGTCCAGGTGGCGGCCGTCCCAGCAGCTGGGCGCCTGGAAGCGCACGTTGAGCTGGCTGCCCTCCGCGCACTGCGAGGGGAAGTCCTCGTTGTCGTAGTCGTCGCCACACTCCCAGCCCTGGATGGCACCGGGGTGGTCCATGAACTCCTGCGCGCTCTGCATGGGGCTGCCCACGACGTAGCGCAGGCCGGTGGGGAAGGGGCGGACGCTGGTGTAGTCGCGGATGCCCGACTTGTAGTAGATGACCTGGGGTCCGGTCGGGCGGACCTCCTGGTCGCCGTTGAACATGGTCGGCATCCAGTAGGCGGACAGGTCGCCGGGGACCAGGCAGGTGGTCCCGCCCTGCTTCAGGGACTCCAGCGTGCTGTTCGCGTCGGTGGTGGTGTTGCCCATGAAGGTGTGGTCGTGGGAGCCGCCCGGCATGCCGGGGTAGACGATGGGGTCGTCGGGGGCGGTGTGGGACACCGAGCAGTTGGCCTGGAACTCGCGGTGCTCGGCGAAGGGCGGCGGGTCCTCCAGCGGGGGGATGCCCTCGACCGGCTCGTCGACGGGCACCCACTCGCCGGGCGGCGGGGCGGCCATCGCGGGCATCGCGTGGCCGGCGTGTTCGGCGGTGTCGGCGGCGTCCAGGGTGTCGGCCGCGCTGAACGCGCCGAGGCCGGTGGCACCCAGGAGCGCGGCGGCGGCGACCACCAGGAACGTTCGGGGGGACAGGGGGCTTCTCTTCGTCATGCGGACCTCCGGTGGGCCGCGCCGGGCGGCTCCGGTAGCAGGGGGTGGGTCGCATCGGTCGTCGGGCCCGGCCGCGTCAAACGGTCGGGAGAGCGCTCTCCCGCCAGTGTTTCCCTCTCATCACGCCGTGTCAAGACACCGTTAACGACCGAAATTCCGGGCCTCCCCGCCCACCGCTCCCGTGTCGGCGGGTCGGTCACGGCCGCGAACAGCGCCTCGACCTGTCCCCGTCCCCGTGTTCGGCACCGGGGCGGCCGGTAGGCTGCACGACCTCACCCGGGCGCCGCCCGTGCCCGGGAGCCCCCCGGAAAGAGGGAAGAACACGTGATCGTCTTCATCAACGGTCCCTTCGGGGGCGGCAAGACCACCACCGCCGAGGCACTGGTGGAGCTGCTGCCCGGCGCCCGGCTCTTCGACCCCGAGATCGTGGGGTACATGCTGGCCGCGTTGATGGGCGACAGCGGCCGGTCCGACTTCCAGGACCTGCCGCCGTGGCGGCCGCTGGTCGCGGCGACCGCCGCCGAGGTGGCGGCCTGCACCGGGCAGGACCTGGTGGCGCCGATGAGCGTCCTCGACCGGGGGTACTTCGAGGAGATCGGCGACGGGCTGCGCGCCCGCGGGATGGCCGTGCACCACGTGCTGCTGCGCACGGACCCGGCCACGCTGGAGGAGCGGATCGCGGGGCACACCCTGGTCCCCGGCGACCCCGGGCGCAGCGCGGCCGGGGCGGCGTTCCGGCGTTCGCGCGCGGCGGCGTTCTTCGAGGCGGCCGACGGCTGGCTGGGCACGGAGGCCGACCTGGTGGTGGACACCACCGGAGTCGCGCCCGGGGAGGTGGCGCGGCGGGTGGCGGAACACCTGGCGGGTGCCGTCGCCACCTGAGGCGCAGGCCGCCCCGCGCCGATCACGGAGCGCATCCGCCCCTTACCCGGGGTTTACAAAACCCGGGTAGGGCGCACGGGTACGGGTCGGAGAAGCAGAGGGAGCGTGCGGCGATGTTCGACGACGTCGTGGAGTGGTTCAAGGGTCTCTTCGGCGGGGCCGCCGAGGAGGCGGTCCAGGGGGCAGCGGATCCGGGCGAGACCGCCCAGGGCTACGGGGAGGCGGCGCAGGGGTTCGGCGAGGACACGTTCGGCGGGGCCGCCGAGGCCGCCCAGGGTTACGGGGAGACCGCGTTCGGCGAGGCGTCCGAGGTGGCGCAGGGGTACGGGGAGGCCGCCTTCGGCGAGGCGGGCGAGACCGTGCAGGGCTTCCAGGAGCAGGCCGACGCCGTCGGCGGGTTCGTGGAGGACCCGGGCGGTGCCGTCACCGACGCCGCCCGCGACCGCCTCACCGGCGAGGGGAGCTAGCGGCGTCCTGCCCGGCGTCTCCGCCGGGCAGGACGCGGTCGATCTCACCGTCCAGGATCCCCCTCGCCCGTTCGGGGGTGAGGTGGCCGAGCAGCGACTGGAGGCGCAGTCCCTCCGCGAGCGCCATCAGCACCGCGGCGTCCCGGGCGGCGCCGGTCCGGCCGTGGGCGCGCAGCAGGTCCTCCAGCACCCCCTGGATCCCCGCGTACCCCTGGAGCAGGAACCGCGCCAGCCCGGGCTCGACCAGCGCGCGGGCCTGGAAGGCCACACCCACGCGTTGGCGGGCCTCGCCCTCCGGTGACGCGGCGAGCAGGCCTCCCAGGACGGCCCGGGCCACCTCGCGCGGCCCGGGGTCGGCCAGGGCGGCCAGCTGCTCGTGGACCCCTGCCGCGTCGTGCTCCCCCACGTACTCCAGGGCGAACCGGAGCATGTCGTCCTTGGTGTGGAAATAGTGCTGGACCCTGCCCATCGAGACCCCCGCGCGGGTCGCGACGTCACGCAGGCTCACCGCTTCCAGGCCCCGGTCGGCGATGAGGGCGCAGACCGCCTCCGCGATCTGGGCCCGGCGTTGGCGGTGATCGACCTGCTTGGGCATCGCCCCTCCTTCCGACGCACCGCATTGCACCATACTCCGCGCGGGGTTGTTACAATGCAAGCGCATTGCAATGCGACCGCATTGGAAAGAAGGGATGGGCGACCATGCGCGACCGACTGCGCCTCATATTCGTCGACGGCTGGATCTACGGCCTCACCCTGGTCGTCGGCGTCCTGATGATCGTTCAGGGCTACGGCTCGGGGATCACCGAACTCGTCTGGGGCGTCTCCTGGGGGCCGCTCGCCGCCCTCGCCGAGCGGGTCGACCTGCCCGACGGCTCGCCGCTCCTGCTCGGGACCACGGGGTGCATCGTGGTCCTGGCCGCCTGCTTCGCCATCGCCCACGACTGAGCCCCGACCCGGCCGGGCCGCCCCGGCGAGGGCGGCCGGACCGCCCTGCCGGGTCGCGGGGACACCCCCGCCCCCGGGGCCGGAGGCGGGTCTCAGCCGCGGCGGGCGCGCGGTGCCGCCCCGGCGACCAGCGCGAGCAGGCCCGCGGCGCACAGCCACGCGAACACGTCGCCCACCCGCGCGTAGACCGTGGGGACCCCCTCCCCGGGGACGTGGGCCACCAGGAGCTGCCGCTCGGCGGTGTAGTAGTCCACCGTCGCCAGGGTCCGCCCCAGCGGGTCGACCGCGTTGGCCCGGCCCCGGCTCGCCTGGCGGACCAGCGACACACCGTTCTCCACCGCGCGGAACACCGAGTTGCGGGCGTGCATCTCCTTGATCCCCTCCCAGGTGTTGGCGCCGATGAGCAGGATGTCCGCCCCGGCGGCGCCCGCCTGGCGAACGGTTCCCGGGAAGTCCCCGTCGTAGCAGATGACCGTGGCCAGCCGCCCCGCGGGTGTGTCGACCACGGGGACGCGGCCGTCGCCGGCTTCGTAGGGTTCCAGCACCGGGATGGGATGGCTCTTGTCGTAGGTCCACAGCACGGTCCCGGCGGGGTCGACCAGGACCATCTGGTTGCGCAGGTGCGGCGCCGCCTCGGTGTAGACCGACATCCCGGCGTTGACGTACACGCCGTGCCGCCGGGCGACCCGGGCGATGTCCTCCACCAGCAGGTCGCGGTCGGCCTCCAGCGTGAAGGCCGCCGACTCCGCCCAGACCACGACCTCGGCGCCCGCCTGGGCCTCGCGTCCGGTGGCGGCGAGGAGATCGTCGTTGACGGCGGCGAAGCGGGTGCGCATCTCGGATCGGTCGGCGGCGAGGATGGCCTCCAGGGAGTCGTACTCGTGGAAGGTCGGCCGGAGCCCCTCCCAGGCGGCCCTGGAGGCACTCACCCCGGCGACACGCACCGTGTCGGCGGGGGGCGGGGAGAACACCAGGCGCGCCCCGCCCAGCACGATGACCAGGGCGACGGTCGCGACGGCGGCGACCACGGCGTTCCGGGACCTGCGGTCCTTCGGCCCGCGCTCCCACAGCAGTGCGGCGGCCGACGCGGTCCAGGCGATCAGGAAGCTCACCCCGTACACCCCGGTCACCGAGGCCACCTGGATCAGCGCCGTGTTCTCGGCCTGGGTGGCACCCAGGACCCCCTGGATCGTGCCGAAGGGCGTGGCCGAGGCGACCGCGAACTCCACCGCGACCACGGCGGCGGGGAAGACCGCGCCCGCCCACCGGCCGACCCGGCGGTACAGGAGCCGGTCGACCGCGTACGGGACCGCGTGGACCAGGGCGAGGGCCAGGGCGAGCGGGAGGAAGGACGGAGACAGCAGGTCGGCCAGGGCCAGCCAGACCGTCGTGGAGACGGCGGTGGAGGCCAGGGCGCCGACGGACGCGGCGAGGGGGCCGACCGAGCGGGTGAAGCGGAGCAGCAGGACGGGGAAGAGCCAGGCGAGCAGGGCGATGTCCCAGGCCGCCTGCATGGCGAAGACGGACAGGAGGGTCCCGGCCGCCCACAGGGTCGCGCGGCGCACGGATGCGGAGTCCACGGATCTCCCTTCGGGGTGGATGGATGTGGCGGGCCCGGCCGGGGCACCGCAAAAGCTACGCGGCGGGCTCCCCCGTTTCCCATGGGGGATTCCGCCCGGTGCGTACGGGATCCCGCGGCGGGAACTGCGGTGTCCCGCAGTACCGGCGGCGCCCGGCGGCGGCTACCGTCCTAAAGCGTGTTCCGTGGCGGCCGCCGGGCCGGGGTCGGCGGCGACCCGGAGCGCGGAACACGATCGAAGTGCGGGGGACGTATGGGCGGTGGGGACCGGGCGGTGCGTGTCTGGGCGCGGGCCGCGGCGGGCACCGCCCTGGGCGCGGTGTCGGCGGTCGCGGAGGTCGCGGTGCTGGTGGCGCTGCCGGTCCTGCTGCCGCTGGGCGCCGCCGAAGGCGGGCGGCGGCTGCTGGACCGGGTGCTGCGGCCGCTGGAGCGGGTCGAGCGGTGGCGGCTGGCCGCCCTGTTCGGGATCGAGATCGTCGGGGAGCCCGGCCCGCTGCGCGTGCTGGCGTACCTGGCGGTGCGGTGCCCGGTGGGGCTGTTCGGCGGGCTGGTGCTGGGCTTCTTCCTGCCGGCCGGGTTCTACCTGGCCTTGTCTCCCCTGGCGGTGCTGGACGGCAACCCGGTCGGGATCGTCCCGTTCGGGCTGGCCCTGGTGTACCTGAGCGTGCAGGGACTGGTGGGGCTGGTGGGCACCGAGCGCTGGCTCGCCCGTCGCCTGCTGGGCCCCAGCCGCCGGGACCTGCTGGAGGAGCGGGTCGCCGAGCTCACCGTGTCGCGGGCCGGGGTGGTCACCGCCGTGGACCGGGAGCGCCGCCGGATCGAACGCGACCTGCACGACGGATTGCAGCAGCGGCTGGTCCTGGTCGGCATGGCCCTGGGCCGGGCCCGCCGCGACCCCGGGTCGGTGCGCGGCCGGGAGCTGGTGGAGCAGGCCCACCGGGAGGTGGGAAACGCGATCCGCGACCTCAAGGAGGTCGCCTGGCGGGTGTATCCGGCGGTGCTGGCCGAGTCCGGGCTGGCGGCGGCGCTGGACGGGCTGGCCGCCCGGTCGGAGCTGCCGATCCGGGTGTCCTGCGGGCCGCTGGCGGGGATCGCGCCGGTGGTGGAGACCGCGGCCTACTTCGTGGTGGCCGAGGCGGTCACCAACACGGTCAAGCACGCCGGGGCCACCCGGGTGGACGTGCACGTCGAGAGGGAGGGGAACGCGGTGGTGGTCCGGGTGCGCGATGACGGGACGGGCGGGGCCGACCCGTCGGGGACGGGGCTGTCCGGGCTGGCGGGCCGGGTGGGCGCGCTGGACGGGAGCCTGGCCGTGGACAGCCCGGCCGGCGGGCCGACGACGGTGACGGCGGTGCTGCCGTGCGGGTGATCGTGGCCGAGGACTCGGCGCTGCTGCGCGAAGGGCTGGTCCGGCTGCTGGAGGACGAGGGCCACCGGGTAATCGCCGCCGTCGGGGACGCCGACGCCCTGCTCGCGGCGGTCGGGGCGGAGGAGCCCGACGTGGTCGTGGCGGACGTGCGCATGCCGCCCACCCACACCGACGAGGGGCTGCGGGCGGCGGTGCGGCTGCGCCGTGAGCGCCCGGGGGTCGGGGTGCTGGTGCTGTCCCAGTACGTGGAGCGGCGCTACGCGACCCGGCTGTTCACCGAGAACACCGGCGGGGTCGGCTACCTGCTCAAGGACCGGGTGATGGAGGTGGACGGCTTCCTCGACGCGCTGGAGAGGGTGGGGTCGGGCGGGGCGGCGTTCGACCCCGAGGTGGTGCGGCAGCTGCTGGCCGGCGGCGAGGGCGACGGGCTGACCGGGCGGGAGCGCGCGGTGCTGGAGCTGATGGCGCAGGGGCACACCAACCCGGCGATCGCCGAGCGGTTGTTCGTGTCGGTGAGCGCGGTGGAGAAGCACGCCAACGCGATCTTCGAGAAGTTCGGGCTGGCCGCCGCACCGGGGTACAACCGCCGGGTGCTGGCGATCCTGCGCCACCTGGGCTCCTGACGGCGGCCCGCCGGGTGTTCCGGGACCCGGCGGGCCGCTCTTCGGCAGCGGAGGCTAGCCGAAGTCCACGTCACTGCACAGGTAGTACACCTGGTCCTGGTGGGAGGCCTTCCAGATCGTGTAGACGATGTGGTGGCCGGTGTAGCCCGAGGTGGTGACGTCGATCAGGTAGTCGTTGCCGGGCGGATACTGGCCGGTCTGCGCGACCAGCTCCAGGTCGTTCCAGCCGGGGGCCTGCGTCGTCGGGTCGAAGCCCTGGCGGGTGACGTACACCTGGAAGTAGTCCGCCCCGTGCGAGGCCTGGTCGTAGAGGTGGATGGTGAAGGAGTCGTCCACCGCGGTGGTCTCCCACGCGCCGGGGGTGTCGAGGGAGTCGTAGCGGCCGCCCTCGGTATTGCCGCCGCTGCACAGGGTGCCGTCGGGCACCTGGCCGCGGTGGTCGCCGCCGACGTTGTCGCGGTACAGCCCGTTCCAGTTCCACATGGCGTTGGGGTTGTCCTGCCACGCCTGCCAGCACATGGGGTCTTCCTGCGCCATGTCCGGGTTGAGGTGGTCGTCGCCCCAGCGCTCGAAGCAGCCGTAGTTGCGGGAGGCGGGGTCGACCACGGAACCGTGCGCGGAGGCGGGCGCGGCCGTGGCGGTGAGGGCGAGCAGGGGCAGCGCCGCCAGGGTGAGGGCCCGGGCCGCCAGGGGCAGGCGGGGGCGGGGGGTGGTCGGTTCGGTGTTCTCGTGCATTGCGTCTCCGTCGGTCTCGGCCGTGAGGCCGCGCGACGGGGAGCGCTCCCACGCCGATTGTTACCCAACGGATCCGGACCGAAACACAGCGCTGCCGAAGATTCTCGGCCGAGCCGGTCCGCCCGGGGTGGGGCCTGCGGAAAGCGGGAGACGGCAAGCGGACGACGGGGGAATTCGGGACGGCGTTCCTGAAATAAGTCCGCCATATGGTGTTTACATATCACCATTGGCGGGTTAGTTTTCTGGCACGCCGCTCGGGTTCTCCGGGCACCGGCGCGGTGAGCCCGGCGGCGTGCCACCATCCGTCCATTCACCAACCCGCTCACGACGCGACTGGGAGCGCTCCCAATCTGCCGGTCGCACTTTCCCCCTTTTCCCTTTCCCTTGAGCTCCCGGAGATCATTTCCCCATTTCCGGGAGGGCGCCCGCCTCCTCGCCGGGGCGGGCGCCGGTGTGTCCGGACCTGGGAGCATGGGGTGCGATCGTGTGTGGGAGGAGCGGACATGGCGGACCTGGTGGAGACGGACACCGTCGTCGTCGGGCTGGGCGCGATGGGCGCCCAGACCCTGTGGCGGCTGGCGCGGCAGGGGGTCGACGCCATCGGGGTCGAGCAGTTCACGCCCGGCCACGACCGCGGCTCCAGCCACGGCGAGTCCCGCATCATCCGCACCGCCTACCTGGAGGGCGAGGAGTACGTCCCGTTCGTGCGGGCCGCCTGGCGGGCCTGGGCCGAACTGGAGGAGGCCTCCGGGGAGCGGCTCGTCCACCGCACCGGGGCTCTCATGCTGGGCGCCCCCGACAGCGCGGCGGTGACCGGATCGCTGGCCGCGGCCGCCCGGCACGGGCTCGCCGTGGAGCACCTGTCCGACTCCGACCTGGCCGAACGCTTTCCCCAGCACGCGGTACGCCCCGGCGAGGAGGGCGTCTTCGAGGAGGAGGGCGGCGCCGTCCTGCCCGAGGCCGCCATCCTGGCCGCGGTGCGGCTGGCCCGCGGAGCCGGCGCCCGTGTGATCACCGGCGCGGCCGTCACCCGGATCGAACCCGACCCCGACCACCCCCGTGTGTTCGTCGGCGGCACCGAGATCCGCGCCCGGCGGGTGGTGGTCACCGCCGGGGCGTGGCTGCCCACGCTGCTGCCCGCCCTGGCTGGACTGGGCGGCGGCATCCGGGTGGAGCGCCGGGTGCTGGGCTGGTTCCGGCTCACCGACGGCGCCCCGCCGCACGCCGCGGGCCCGGTGTTCGCCCGCGACGAACCCAACGGCACCCTCTGGTACGGGTTCCCGAGCCTGGACGGGCGCACCGTGAAGATCGGCGTGCACGCCGAGGCGCCCGGCGCGCAGCGCCGCCCCGGGTCCCAGTGGGGGGAGCCCGCCGACCCCGCCGCCGGCCCGCGCCCGCCCGACGCGGACGACGCCCGCAGGCTCGGTGAGCTCACCGCCGGGCTGCGCGGCGTCGAGCCGCTGCCCGAACGCATGGCGGCGTGCATGTACACGATGACCTCCGACGAGCACTTCGTCATCGGCCGCCACCGCGACCTGCCCGGCCTGGTGGTCGCGGGCGGGTTCTCCGGGCACGGGTACAAGTTCGCCTCCGCGGTGGGCGCGGCCCTGGCCGACCTGGCGCGGAACGGGGAGACCGCGGTGCCGGTCTCCAAGTTCGACCCGCACCGCTGGGACGCCGGGCGGCCGTGACCCGCGGGAGGGGACCGTGGGATCATCTCCCCCAGCGCGGCGCGAGCGCACCCCACCCCGTCCCCCTTTCTCGGAAGGACTCCCCCGAATGCAGAACAGCACCCAGCGGACCGCGCTCGTCACCGGCGCCTCCTCCGGCATCGGCCGGGCCGTCGCCGCCGACCTGGTCCGGCGCGGATACCGCGTGTACGGGACGAGCCGCAGGCCCGAGGCCGTCGCCGACCCCGTGGCCGGGGTGGAGTACCTGGCCCTGGACCTGACCGACGAGGACTCCATCACGGCCTGCGCCAAGGCCGCCGGGGACGTGGACGTGCTGGTCAACAACGCGGGCGAGAGCCAGAGCGGGCCGCTGGAGGAGCTGCCCATGGACGCCCTGGAGCGGCTGTTCCGCCTCAACGTGTTCGGTGCGGTGCGGCTCACCCAGCTGCTGCTGCCGGGGATGCGCGCGCGCCGGTACGGGCGGGTGGTCATGGTCGGGTCGATGCTGGCCAGCTTCCCGCTGGCGCACCGGTCCTCGTACGTGGCGTCCAAGGCCGCGATCAAGGGGTTCGCGAACGCGCTGCGCCGCGAGGTCTCCCCGTACGGGATCGGGGTGGCCACCGTGGAGCCCGGGTCCATCAACACCGGCATCAGCGAGCGGCGCACCCAGTACCTGCGCGAGGGCTCCCCCTACACCGACGACTACCGCACCATGCTGGCCGCGCTCAACGCCAACGAGGCGGCGGGCATCCCCGCGGAGACGGTGTCCCGCACGGTTCTGCGGGCGATCGAGGACGCCCGGCCGCGGCCGCTGTACGCGGTGGGCAGCAACGCGCCGCTGGTGTTCGCGCTGCGGCGGCTGATGCCGCGTTCGGTGATCCTGGACATCGTCGCCCGGAAGCACGGGTTGAAGTGAGCCGGGGGCCGGGGCGCGGGTCGGGGCGGGGACCGGGGCCCGGGTCGGGACGCGGGTCGGAGCGGGGACCGGGGCGCGGGTCGGGACGCGGGTCGGAGCGGGAGCTCTCGATGGCCGCCGCCTGGCTGCTGCTGGCGGCGGTGACCGCGGTGGAGTCGGCCGTCCTGTGCGGGGCGGCCGCCCTGGTCGGCGCGGCCTGGTGGTGGGGCCTGGTGCCGGTGGCGGTGATGCTGGTCGGCGCCGAGGTGTTCATGCGGATCACCGAGGGGGCGCCGCTGGTCATCCGGGACAACGCGGTGTTGACCGAGGAGGATCACCCGCGGCTGTTCGCGGTCACGGCCCGGCTGTGCGCGCTGGCCGGGCGGGACGTGCCGGAGCTGCGGCTGTTCGACCACCCCCTCCCCAACTCCCTGGCGTACACGCCGCCCGGGGGCCGCCCCGCGGTGTACGTGACCATCGAGCTGCTGGAACGGCTGGACGACCGGCGGCTGGAGGCGGTGATCGCACACGAGCTGGCCCACCTGCACCACCGCGACCAGCGGGTCCTGGTGTTCACGCGGGCGATGACCGAGTGGGCGCTGCGCCTGCCGGGCGGGCTGTTCATGTTCGCGGGCCGGGCCGACCTGTGGCTGTGCGGGCTGGCCCGCCGGTGCGGGAGCCGCTGGGCCCCGGCCGTGGAGGCGCACCGCGCGCGGGAGCTGGACGAGCGGTGTCCGGAGCCGACCGTGCCGGCCCGGTGGCGGACGCCCGCCCTGGTCGCGGTGGGCCTGGTGCGCGCCGTCGTCCTGCTGACGGCCGGGCTCGTGATCCTTCCCCTGGTCATCGCGGGGGTCGCCCAGTTCGCCGTGACCTGGCCGGCCAAGGCGGCGGTCCTGGGGATCCTGGTCCGCCGCCGGGAGCTGGCCGCCGACCGGGCCGCCGCCGAGCTGACCGGTGAGCCCTCGGTGCTGGCCGCCGCCCTGCTGGAACTGGGCGGGCCGTCGGTGTCGCCGCCGACCCGGGACCTGCGTGTTCCGGGGGTCGCGTCGGTGCTGGCGATCATGCCGTTCGAGGGCGGCCCGGTCCGGGGCGGGCGGGGTCCGGACGGGGAGGGCCGGAGCGGGTGGAGCCGGAGCGGGTGGGGCCGGGTCCTGCTGCGGTTGGGGGCCACGCACCCGTCCGTGCCGCGCCGGGTGGCGGCGCTGCGGGACCTGTCCGCGGCGCGGTAAGCGAGCTGAAAGCGGGGCGCCGGAGAATCGGCTCCGACGCAGGGCGCGAGGCGGCAGGCGACCACGAGAACGCCACAGGACGACAACCCACGACCCGTACGCTCCGCCGGAGGGACGGACCCTCCGGCGGTGACCGGGGCCTTCGGAGATCCGGGCCCGACGGGGATCCGGGCGGCGGGGGCGGCGCGGGACCGGGTGAGGGCTGCCTTAGGTTGGGCGGTACAGATCGCCGACAACCGTGGAGGTGCCGCGTGAGCGTCGTCAAGTTCAACGTCCTGACCGTCCCGGAGGGTGCCGGGGCCACGCTGGAGGAGCGGTTCGCCAACCGTGCGGGCCTGGTGGAGGGACAGCCCGGGTTCGAGGAGTTCCAGCTGCTGCGTCCGGTGGAGGGCACCGACAAGTACCTGGTGTACACCCGGTGGCGGTCCCAGGAGGACTTCGAAAACTGGCTGAACAGCCAGGAGTTCCGCCGGGGGCACGCCCAGGCCGCCGCCGACGCGGGCCGCACCGGACACGGGCACGGGCAGGAGTCGGGGCAGGGACACGGCCACGGGCACGGCGGTCCCGCCGCGACCGGCAGTGAGCTGTGGGGCTTCGAGGTGATCCAGCGCGTCTCCGCCAAGGACGGGGGCTGACCAGGAGCGGGAAGCGGCCTTCCCCGGGTGCCCGCGCGGAGCGGGCACCCGGGGCGGCCGCCCGGGCACGACGCGGGCGGCGCGGCGGGCGGCGGCACGGCGGGCGGCGGCACGGCGGTGCGGTCAGGGGCTCTGCGGGGCGCGGGCCTCGATGAGGAACCGGGTCGTGGTGGCGGTGAAGGAGCCCTCGCGTTCGATGTGGTCGTGCATCGCGCGCAGCCGGTCGAGGTACTTCTCCACGGTGAAGTCCGGGACCATCCACACGACCTTGCGCAGGAAGTAGACCACCGCGCCGACGTCGAAGAACTCGGTGCGCAGCCCCTCCGACCGCAGGTCCACCACCTCCAGCCCCGCCGCCTCGGCGGCGCGCCGGGCGCGGTCGGGGTGACGGTTCGTCCGGGTCTCCTCCGGCTGCGGGCCGAGGAAGAACTCCACCACCTCGAAAACACTCGCCGGACCCACCTCCTGGGACAGGTAGGTGCCGCCCGGGGCGAGCACCCGGGCGATCTCCGGCCAGTTCGCGGCCACCGGGTGGCGGGAGACCACCAGGTCGAAGGCGTCGTCCCCGAACGGCAGGGGGTCGGTGTCGACCGCGGCGACCACCGCGGCGCCCAGGGGGTGCAGCAGGCGGGTGGCCGTGGCGACGTTGGGCGGCCAGCCCTCGGTGGCGACCGTCAGCGGCGGCCTGCGGGGAACACCCGCCAGGAGCTCCCCGCCCCCGGTCTGCACGTCCAGGGCGGCGCTCGCCCGCGCCATGCGTTCGGCCACCAGGCGGTGGTAGCCCCAGGAGGGGCGCTGCTCGGTGGCGCGCCCGTCCAGCCAGGAGAAGTCCCACCCGGCCACGGGTGCGGCGGCGGCCTCGGCCACCAGGTCGTCGAAGGTGCTCATGGAGGCATGATCACATCCGGGCCCGTCCGGGGTCAGGTGGTTTTCGGCGCGCCCGGGCATGTCATCCGGTCATGGGGCCACCCCGCTGTAGGCGCACCGGAACGGACTCGCCAGGATGGACCCCCATGAGGACACTGCTCCGGTTCACCGGCACCGTCGCCCCGTTGCCCGCCGTCACCGCAGGGCTGGTCGCGGTGCTGGTCGGGGTGACGAGTTCCGCGGCCATCGTGTTCACCGCCGCCGAGGCCGCCGGGGCCGACTCCGGGCAGATCGCGTCGTGGATGCTCGCCCTCGGTGTGGGCATGGCCGTCACCTGTGTGGGCCTGTCCCTGCGCCACCGGGCCCCCATCGTCACGGCCTGGTCCACGCCCGGCGCCGCGCTGCTGGCGGTCGGCCTGGACGGGGTGACTCTGGCGCAGGCGGTCGGGGCGTTCGTGTTCTCGGCCGCGCTGATCACGCTGAGCGGGGTCACCGGCTGGTTCGAGAAGGTCATGGACCGTATCCCCGTGCCGCTGGCCGCCGGGCTGCTGGCCGGGGTGCTGCTGCAGTTCGGGATCGGCCTGTTCACGAGCATGCAGGGCGACCTCGCCGTGGTGGCCGCCATGTTCGCCGTGTACCTGGCGGCCCGGCGCTGGTCGCCGCGCTACGCCGTGCCCGCCGCGCTGGTCGCCGGGGGCGCCGTGGCGGCGCTGCGCGGAACCCTGGACCTGTCCGGGGTGACCCCCGAACCGGCGGTGCCGGTGCTCGTCGTCCCCGAGTTCTCCTGGCAGGTGCTGGTGAGCGTGGGGGTGCCGCTGTTCGTGGTGACGATGGCGTCGCAGAACCTGCCCGGGGTGGCGGTGCTGCGCAACGACGGCTACCGGGTGCCGGTGTCCCCGCTCATCGGGTGGACCGGGGTGACCAACCTGGTGCTGGCGCCGTTCGGCTGCTTCGGCATGAACCTGGCGGCGATCACCGCCGCGATCTGCACCGGCCCCCAGGCCCACCCCGACCGGGGGCGGCGGTTTCTGGCCGGGGTGTGGGCGGGGGTGTTCTACCTGGTCGTCGGGGTGTTCGGGGCGACCGTCGCGGCCCTGCTGGTGGCACTGCCCCCGGCGCTGATCGCGGCCATCGCCGGGCTCGGCCTGCTCGGCACGATCGGCGGGTCGCTGTCGTCGGCGCTGGCGGACGAGCGGTCGCGGGAGGCGGCCCTGGTGACGTTCCTGGCGACGGCGTCGGGGGTCACCTTCCTGGGAATCGGCTCGGCGTTCTGGGGCCTGGTCGCCGGGGCACTGACCTGGGCGATCACCGCGCGGCGGGGCGCGGCGGCCGACAAGGAACCGGAGACCGCGTGAAATACGGGTTGCGTCCCACCGCGCGCGGCCGATAGAAAATACGCGCCCCGGGACAAACGGTGAACCGGGGTCCTACAACGAGAGGAGGCCGGGCCATGTCCACCGTGCACATCGCGCTCGTGGCCTCCCGGGGGAACCACTAGGGCCTACGCGGCCCGCCTCCGGGCGGTCGGGCGCACACATGAAGGTGTCGCCTTGACTGTTGCAGTATCCGACCTGACCGTTCGTCCGATCACCGGACCTGATGAGCTCCCCCTGTTCAACCGGTTCCCGTACCTGTTGAACGACGAATTCGCCGGGGACCTGGCCGAAGGCCGCCGTCATCCCGCGTGGATGTGGCTGGCCCTGGCCGGTGACCGCCCGGTGGCCCGGCTGTCCTTCTGGGCGCCGCACCGGGGCGATGCGCCGCTCCTGCTCGACGTTCTCGACGTCGACGACGAGGCCGCGGACCTGGACCGGGAGACCACCCTCGAACACCTGCTGCGCACCGCGTTGGCCGCCACCCTGCCCGAGGGCACGGTGCCGCCCGAGTACCTCCGGTATGTTTCCGCCGGCTGGCGCTCCGACCCGCGCGAGCACCGGGCGGTGGCCGAGCGGATGGCCGTCGTGGAGAAGACCGGTGGCTCGCTGCTCGTGGAGCGGCTGCGCTTCCAGTGGGACCTCAAGGACGCCGCTCCGAGCCCCGGCGACCGGCTGCGCTTCCGGGAGATCCGGGACGAGCAGGAGATGCGGGACCTGATGGCACGGGCGCTACAGGGAAGCCTGGACGCCCACCACCGGAACGAGCTCCGGACGAAGACCCCCGAGGAGGTCGTCTCCGACGAGTTCGCCGAGGAGTTCGGGCGCTACTCCACTCCGCGGTCCTGGTGGCGGATCGCCGCCACACCCGACGGGGAGCCGGTCGGGTTCGTCCTGCCCGCCCGCAACGTCATGCACCCGATCATCGGGTACATCGCGGTGCTGCCCGAGCACCGGGGCAACGGGTACATCGACGACCTGCTGGCCGAGGGCACCCGGGTGCTGGTCGAGGAGGGCGGCGAGACGTACATCCGGGCCGCCACCGACCTGGGGAACACTCCCATGGCCGAGGCCTTCGCCCGGGCCGGGTACGCCACCATCAGCAGGATCATCGACATGGTGTGGGACGCGCCGCTGTAGGGCGCGACCGGTAGCGGTTTCCGGTCGGTCGGCGCCAGCGCCGACCGACCGGCCGCGCCCCGTGCGCGACCTCTGGCCACGCCGCGGCCCGCGCAGTGCCGCGCCCGGCGG
>NZ_JBJJBV010000141.1:0-17551 GCF_045446735.1 Nocardiopsis protaetiae | reverse complement strand
CGGGGTCCACCCGGGCGCGTTGCGGCAGAAGAACCACATGACCGCGCCCATCACCGCGAGCGCCGCGCACATCAGCAGGTGGGTGGTGAACAGCCCCATCGCGTCGACCAGCCGCGGGGTGAGGAACGCCGACAGCGCCGTGCCGCCCATGCCCGCGCCGAACACACCGGTCGCGAACCCGCGCCGGTTCGCCTCGTACCAGCCGTTGACGAACGGGATGCCGACCGCGAAGGACGTGCCCGCCACCCCCAGGAAGAACCCCCACAGCAGCAGCATCCCGAAGGACCCGCCGGACAGCCCCACCAGGAACGTCGGGACGATGCTGATGAAGCACACCACCGTGAACATCACCCGGCCGCCGTACCGGTCGGTGAGCGCGCCCACCGGGATGCGCCCCAGCGAGCCCACCAGGACGGGGAACGCCACCAGCAGGGACGTCTGCGTCGGGCTCAGCCCCAGGCTCTCGGAGTACGTCTTGGACAGCGGCGCGATGAGGTTCCACGCCCAGAAGGTCAGTGCGAACGCCGCCGTGGCCAGGGCGAGGTTGCCGCCCGCCGTACCGGAACGCGTCGCCCGTCTCCCGACTTCCGCTCGCATGGCGGCTCCCCGTCTTCCGACACCGATCTCGGCGATTCGAATGGATCTGCCGCGATTGTCACCCGGACCGGTGTGGGAAGCGTGACTTTCCGCGCCGAACAGGCATATTCATTAACGGAATGTGGTGGGTGCCGGACGCGGGCTGTTGAACGGGGTGTCATCTTCATGGCGGCAAAAGGCAAAGCCGGTGAATCGCTGCTCCGCCTCGGTACCTACCTGACCGGATCGGAATCCCTGGACGGAGACCGCGCCCAGGTCAGGAAAGGCGGACGTGAGGGCGATGTCTTCTACCGGGACCGCTGGAGCCATGACCGCGTCGTGCGTTCCACCCACGGTGTCAACTGCACCGGTTCCTGTTCTTGGAATGTTTATGTAAAAGACGGAATCATCACTTGGGAAACCCAGGCGACCGATTATCCGTCGGTGGGGCCCGACCGCCCCGAATACGAACCCCGGGGCTGCCCGCGCGGTGCCGCCTTTTCCTGGTACACCTATTCGCCGACCCGGGTCCGCTACCCCTATGTGCGCGGGGTGCTGGCCGAGATGTACCGGGAGGCCAGGGGCCGCCTGGGCGACCCGGTGGCGGCCTGGGAGGAGATCACCACCGACCCCGCCAAACGCCGCCGCTACCAGCGGGCCCGCGGCAAGGGCGGCCTGGTGCGCACCACCTGGGCGGAGGCGCTGGAGATCGCGGCCGCCTCGCACGTGCTGACGATCAAGCGCTACGGCCCGGACCGGATCGCGGGCTTCTCGCCGATCCCGGCGATGTCGATGGTCTCCCACGGGGTGGGCGCCCGGTTCGTCAACCTGCTCGGCGGCTCCATGCTGTCGTTCTACGACTGGTACGCCGACCTGCCGGTGGCGTCCCCGCAGGTGTTCGGCGACCAGACCGACGTCCCGGAGTCCGGCGACTGGTGGGACGCCGCCTACCTGATGCTGTGGGGCTCCAACGTCCCGGTCACCCGCACCCCGGACGCGCACTGGATGGCGGAGGCCCGCTACCGGGGGCAGAAGGTCGTGGTGGTCTCGCCGGACTACAGCGACGCCACCAAGTTCGCCGACGAGTGGCTGGCCCCGCACCCGGGCACCGACGGGGCGCTGGCCATGGCCATGGGCCACGTCATCCTCAGGGAGCGGTTCGTCGACGCGCCCGTCGAGCGGTTCGACTCCTACGCCCGCACCTACACGGACCTGCCGTTCCTGGTGGAGGTCGAGGCGCGGGACGGACGCCGGGTGCCGGGCAAGTTCCTCACCGCCGCCGACCTGCCGGGGGCGGAGGGCGTCGCGAACGCCGACTTCAAGCCCGTCGTCTGGCCGCGGGGGGAGGACGGGCCGTACGCGCCCAACGGGACGCTCGGCCACCGGTGGGGCGAGGACGGCGTCGGCAAGTGGAACCTGCGCCTGGACGGCCGGGTCCCGGAGCTGACCTTCTACGAGGAGGGCGCCGAGGCCGTCGAGGTCGCCCTGACCCGGTTCGACACCCCCACCGGCGAGGCCGACGTCATCACCCGGGGCGTGCCGGTGCGCCGGGTGGGCGGGCGCCTGGTCACCACCGTGTTCGACCTGGTCCTGGCCCAGTACGGGGTGGGCAGGTCAGGCCTGCCGGGCACCTGGCCCACCGGCTACGACGACCCGTCCCAGCCCTGCACCCCCGCCTGGCAGGCCGAGCTGACCGGCGTCCCGGCCGAGCGGGCCGCGCGGATCGCCCGCGAGTTCGCCGACACCGCCGAGGCCAGCGGCGGCCGCGCCATGATCATCCTGGGCGCGGGCACCAACCAGTGGTTCCACGGGGAGAACGCCTACCGGGCCTTCCTGGCCCTGCTGCTGCTCACCGGCTGCCAGGGGGTCAACGGCGGCGGGTGGGCGCACTACGTCGGCCAGGAGAAGTGCCGCACCGCCACCGGCTGGGCGGCCTACGCCTCCGGCATGGACTGGTCGCGCCCGCCCCGGTTCATGGCCGGGACCGCCTACTGGTACACGCACACCGACCAGTGGCGCTACGACACCTACACGGCCGACGCCCTCACCTCGCCGCTGGGCCCGGGGCGGCTGGCGGGCCGCCACACCGCGGACCTGGTGGCGGCCTCGGCGCGCATGGGCTGGATGCCGTCCTTCCCCACGTTCAACCGCAACCCCGTCCAGCTGGGCAGGGAGGCGGCCGAACGCGGGGTGGACCCGGCCGAGTACGTGGCCGACCAGCTGGCCGAGGGGACGCTGCGGTTCGCGGCGGAGGACCCCGACGACCCGGCGAACTGGCCGCGGACCCTCACCATCTGGCGGTCCAACCTGTTCGGGTCCTCGGCCAAGGGCAACGAGTACTTCCTCAAGCACCTGCTGGGCACCCACTCCAACCTCCAGGCCGAACCCGCCGGACCCGACCACCGGCCCACCGAGGTCACCTGGCGGGACGACATCCCCGAGGGCAAGCTCGACCTGCTGCTGTCCATGGACTTCCGGATGACCAGCACCACGCTGCTGTCCGACATCGTGCTCCCGGCCGCCACCTGGTACGAGAAGCACGACCTGTCCACCACGGACATGCACCCCTACGTGCACGCGTTCAACCCGGCGATCGACCCGCCCTGGGAGACCCGCACCGACTTCGCGATCTTCCAGGAACTGGCCAAGGCGTTCAGCACCCTGGCCGCCGAGCACCTGGGGGAGGTCACCGACCTGGTCGCGGTCCCGCACCAGCACGACACGGCCGGTGAGCTCGCCCAGCCGCACGGGGTCCCGCCGGACTGGAAGGCCGCGGGGGAGCGGCCGGTGCCGGGGCGCACCATGCCCGGCATCGTCGCGGTGCGCCGCAACTACTCGGCGGTCGCCCAGAAGATGGCGGCGCTGGGACCGCTCGCCGAGGCCAGGGGGCTGCCGGTCAAGGGCGTGTCCTTCACCCCCGACGAGGAGGTGGAGTGGCTGCGCGAACGCAACGGCACCGTGCACGGCGGGGTCGCCGACGGCCGCCCCGCCCTGGACACCGACGTCAAGGTGTGCGAGATGATCCTCGCCCTGTCGGGGACCAGCAACGGCCGACTGGCCGCCCAGGGGTTCGAGCGGCTCGCCGAGCGCACCGGCACCGACATGGACGAGCTGATCGCCCACTGTGCCGAACGCCGGGTGGTGTTCGCCGACGCCCGCACCGGGCCCACCCCCGTGGGCACCAGCCCCGAGTGGTCCGGCAAGGAGTCGAGCGACCGCCGGTACTCGCCGTTCACCATCAACCTGGAGCACGACAAGCCCTGGCACACCCTCACCGGCCGCCAGCACTTCTACCTCGACCACGACTGGATGCAGGAGTTCGGCGAGGTGCTCCCGGTGTACCGGCCGCCGCTGGACATCTCCCGGCTGTTCGGGGAACCACGGATCGGGCCGACCGGGCAGCGCGAGGTGGTCGTGCGCTACCTGACCCCGCACTCCAAGTGGTCCATCCACTCCGAGTACCAGGACAACCTGCTCATGCAGACCCTGTCCCGGGGCGGCCCCACCATCTGGATGAGCACCGCCGACGCCCGCGCCATCGGCGCCGCCGACAACGACTGGGTGGAGGCGGTCAACCGCAACGGCGTGGTCGCCGCCCGCCTGGTGGTCTCGCACCGGATGCCCACCGGGACGGTGTACATGCACCACGCCCAGGAGCGGACCATCGACGTGCCCAAGACGGAGACGACCGGGCGGCGCGGCGGCATCCACAACTCGCTCACCCGGCTGCTGGTCAAGCCCACCCACCTCATCGGCGGGTACGCGCAGTTCACCTACGCGTTCAACTACCTCGGGCCGACCGGCAACCAGCGCGACGAGATCACGGTCGTGCGCAAGAGGACGACGGAGGTGCGTTACCGATGAGCACCGCGCAGGAGCGCACGGGGGAGCGGGCACAGGGCCGGCCCATCGGGCGGGTCATGGCGCAGGTCGCCATGGTCATGAACCTTGACAAGTGCATCGGCTGCCACACCTGCTCGGTCACCTGCAAACAGGCGTGGACCAACCGCAGCGGCGTGGAGTACGCCTGGTTCAACAACGTCGAGACCCGGCCCGGCCAGGGGTACCCGCGCACCTACCAGGACCAGGAGAAGTGGAAGGGCGGCTGGGTGCGCACCCCCGGGGGGCGCCTGGTGCCGCGGGCCGGCGGGCGGCTCAAGCGGCTGGCGACCATCTTCGCCAACCCGGTGATGCCGTCCATCCACGACTACTACGAACCCTGGACCTACGACTACGACACGCTCCTCAACGCGCCGCTGGGCGACGACTTCCCGGTGGCCTCGCCGCGTTCGGCGCTCACCGGCGAGCCCATGCAGGTCACCTGGAGCGCCAACTGGGACGACGACCTGGCGGGCGGGCCGGAGCTGGCCCGGCACGACCCGATCGTGAAGAAGCTGGGCGACAGGGTGAGGTTCTCCTTCGAGGAGACCTTCATGTTCTACCTGCCGCGCATCTGCGAGCACTGCCTCAACCCGGCCTGTGTGGCCACCTGCCCCAGCGGCGCGCTGTACAAGCGGGCCGAGGACGGCATCGTGCTGGTGGACCAGGACCGCTGCCGGGGCTGGCGGATGTGCGTCACCGGCTGCCCGTACAAGAAGGTCTACTTCAACCACAAGACCGGCAAGGCCGAGAAGTGCACGTTCTGCTACCCCCGGGTCGAGGTGGGCATGCCGACGGTGTGCTCGGAGACCTGTGTGGGGCGGCTGCGCTACCTGGGGGTCGTGCTCTACGACGCCGACCGGGTGGGGGAGGCCGCCGCGGTGGAGGACGAGAAGGACCTCTACCCGGCGCAGCTTGACGTGTTCCTGGACCCCGACGACCCGGCGGTGCGGGCCGCCGCGAGCCGCGACGGCATCCCCGACCGGTGGGTGGAGTCGGCGTCCCGGTCCCCGGTGTACGCGCTGGCCAAGCGGTTCGGGGTGGCGCTGCCGCTGCACCCGGAGTACCGCACGATGCCGATGGTCTGGTATGTGCCGCCGCTGTCGCCGGTGGTCGACACGCTCACCTCGACCGGGCACGACGGCGAGGACGCCGACAACCTCTTCGGCGCCATCGACACGCTGCGCATCCCGGTGGAGTACCTGGCCGAGCTGTTCACCGCGGGCGACCCGGGGCCGGTGCGGCTGGTGCTGCGCCGCCTGGCCGCCATGCGCTCCTACATGCGCCGGATCAACCTCGGCCAGGAACGCGACGCGTCCATCGCCGAGGCGGTGGGGATGGGCGGACGCGACATCGAGGACATGTACCGCCTGCTCGCCCTGGCCAAGTACGACGAGCGGTACGTCATCCCCACCGCCTACGGGGTGGACGACGCCGACCGGGGGGTCATCGACGAGATCGGGTGCAGCCTCGACTTCGAGGGCGGCCCCGGGATGGGCGGCATGGGCGGGGTGCCGCTCGGCGAGGCGTCCGGGCGGCCCGACGCGGCCTCGGTCGAGACCTTCCACGCGCTGCGCCACCGGCAGACCAGCGAAGAGCACACCGCCACCAGGGGGAGGGTGAACCTCCTCAACTGGGACGGGAACGGGCGGCCCGACGGGCTCTTCCCGCCCCGCGAAGGCGGCCACGACACCGACGGCGGGGACGGCTCCGGCCGCTCCGCGTGAGGGGGTTGCAATGAGCACCACCACCGACACGGCCGGGGCGGGGGAGTCCGCCCCGGAGCCGACCGCCTCCCAGCGGTCCGCGAAGGCCGCGCGGCCGGCCAGGACGGGCTGGCTCGGCGCCGGGCGGCCCGCCCGGCGGGCGCACCGCAGGGCGGTCACCCACCAGGCGGCGTCCGTCCTGCTCGGCTACCCCGACCAGGCGTTCTTCGAACGGCTGCCGCTGGTGGCCCGGGCGGTCGCGGAGCTGCCCCGGGGGACCGTGCGCGAGTCCCTCCAGGAGTTCTGCGACCACGCCAGCGGCACACCCGAACTGGAGCTGTGCACCCACTACGTCGACGTGTTCGACCTGCGCCGGCGCAGGTCCCTGCACATGACCTACTACACCGACGGGGACACCCGGCGGCGCGGCCACTCCCTGGCCGAGATCAAGGCGGTGTACCGGGAGGCGGGCTGGGAGGTCCTGCCCGGGGAGCTGCCCGACCACCTGGCGGTGCTGCTGGAGTTCGCCGCCCGCGGCGACGGTGTCCGCGGCGGGGAGCTGCTGCTGCGGTTCCGGCCCGGGCTCGACCTGCTGGCCCGGGCCCTGGAGGAGTACGGGACGCCGTACGCGCGGGTGGTGGACGCGGTCCGCCAGACCCTGCCGCCGCAGGGCGCGGCCGACCGGGCGGCGGTGGACCGGCTGGTCGTGCAGGGGCCGCCCACGGAGGACGTGGGGCTGGAGCCCTACGGGGTGCGCAACCCGCTGCCGATGGCGGACACCGCCGCGGATGCGGGCGCGGACACGGGCGCGGAGGGCTGCGGCTGCGGCCCGGTGCCGCGGCCGCGCGCGGCCCGCGAGGGCGCCGCGGAGGACTCCAGGGAGAGGGAGGCACGGTGACGGGGTACGGCGGGGCCGACCTGTTCCTGTGGGGGATCCTGCCCTACGTCGTGCTCGTGATCGTGGTGGGCGGCCTGATCTGGCGGTTCCGCTACGACCGGTTCGGGTGGACCACACGCTCCTCGGAGCTGTACGAGTCGCGGCTGCTGCGGATCGGCAGCCCGCTGTTCCACTTCGGCCTGCTGGTGGTGATCGTCGGCCACGTGATCGGCCTGCTCGTCCCGGAGGCCTGGACTCGGGCGCTGGGTGTCTCCGACACCCTGTACCACGTGACCGCGCTGTCCCTGGGGCTGGTCGCGGGGGTGTGCACGCTCGCCGGGGTGGCGCTGCTGGTGTGGCGCCGCCGCACCACCGGGCCGGTGTTCAGCGCCACCACCGCCAACGACAAGGCCATGTACCTGGTGCTGGTGCTGGCGATCCTCACCGGGCTGGGCATGACGGTGTACTTCGCCGGGGTGGAGGTCGCGGGCGGGCACGCGCAGGACTACCGGACGACGGTGTCGCCGTGGTTCCGGTCCATCTGGATCCTGAACCCGGACATCGCGGCGATGGCCGCGGCGGAGCTCCCGTACCGGGTGCACGCGCTGATGGGGCTGGCGCTGTTCGTACTGCTGCCGTTCACGCGGCTGGTGCACATGTTCAGCGCCCCGGTGGGGTACCTGTTCCGGCCGTACGTGCTGTACCGCACCCGGGACGTGCACGCCGGCGGGGCCGGGCAGGCCGAGCGGGCCGGTCGCCGCGGCTGGTGACCGGACTGCGGAGCAGACCATGACCTCGGAGGAGACCATGGAGATCTTTCCGGCGTTCCCCCTGGAGGAGTGGAACGACACCAAGCAGACCATCCACCGGTTCGAGCAGATCGTCGGCAAGGTGCGGCTGCACCACAGCCCGCGGCGCAACCACTGGTGGCACGTGCCGTTCCACCTGACGGGGAGCGGTGTCACGACGCGGCCGATGGGACTGTTCGACGGCAACCCGGTCTTCACGGTGGACTTCGACTTCCTGCGCCACCGGCTGGTCGCCACGACCACCGACGGGAACGAGGCGTCGTTCCCGCTCCAGGGGCACAGCGTGGCGTCCTTCTACCTGGCGTTGCAGTCGGCGCTGGACTCGCTGGGGGTCGACGGCAGCTTTCCGCACGCCACACCGTTCGACCTGCCCGACCACGGGCGGCCGTTCGCACAGGACACCGAGCACGCGGCGTACGACCCGGACAAGGCGCTGAAATACTGGCGGGTGCTGAGCCAGGTGAACCTGGTGCTGGAGGAGTTCGCCGCCGGGTTCTCCGGCAAGACCAGCCCGGTGCACCACTTCTGGCACACCTTCGACATCGCGGTCACCCGGTTCTCGGAGCGGGCGGTGCCCCAGCCCCCGGACGTCGGGGGACTGGTCCGCGAGGCGTACTCGCGGGAGGCGGTGAGCTTCGGGTTCTGGTTCGGCGACGACAAGATCCCCGAGCCCTGCTTCTACTCCTACACCGCGCCGGAGCCGGAGGGGCTGACCGGACAGCCGCTGCGGCCGGCCGCGGCCGCGTGGGTGGCGAGCGGGGAGGGGCACCTGGCGCTGTACCGGTACGCGGACGTGCGCAAGGAGGCCGACCCGGTGCGGTCGGTGCTGGACTTCCTGGAGAGCGGGTACCGGGCCGGGGCGACCCTGGCCGGGTGGGACGTCGACGGGCTGGCCTGTCCGCGGGGGGTCACCGACTCCTACCAGGGCGGACGTATCGAGACCTGAAGGGCGGTGCGGGGCCGGGCTCAGCCGACGAGGTCGGTCACGGCGCGGCGGATCATCCGCCGGAAGCGCTCGGGGTCGTCGTTGTAGGCGGCCTCCGGGGTCCCCGGCGCGCCCAGGCCCGCCAGGCCCAGGACCAGGAGCAGGATCTCGTCGGCCGCCCGGTCCGAGGTCACCTTCCCGGCCCGCTGCGCCCGGCGGATCGCCTCGATCTTGCGGGCCGTCGCCTCCGCCCCGGCGGCGGACACCGCCGCCGCGGGGCGCTCCAGTTCCGCCCAGCGGGTGAGCCGGTGGACGTCGGGGGCGGACGCGTGGAAGTCGAACAGCCGAACGGCGTACCCGGCGAGGTCCTCGGCGTCGAACGGCACCGCTTCGGTCACCTGGGCCACGATCTCGGCGTGCACGGCCCGGTAGAGCCCGTCCTTGTCGCCGAAGTAGGCGTAGATCAGCTGCTTGTTGCAGGCGGCCGCGGCGGCGATCCGCGCGATGCGGGCCCCGGCGATGCCGTACTCGGCGAACTCGGCGCGGGCGGCGGAGAGGATGCGCCGCTTGGTGGCTGCGGAGTCCTTGGTGACCATGGAAGTCAGTGTAACCAAAAGGTTGGTTGTGTCCGGTGGGCGATGCGCCTATGTTGTATCCAACCGTTTGGTTACATCACTGAGGAGTCGCCATGTCCGTCCCGCCCGAACCCGGACCCGGTCGGCCCCGCCGGTCCCGCCGCCGCCGTGTCCTCCTCGCCCTCGGCGTCACCGGGGTCGTGCTCGCCCTGGTCGCCGGGTACACGGCGCGCACCTACGGCGACCGCCCCCTGGAGGTGACCGACGCCCAGCGCGCCGCGATGAGCGAGGAGGCCGCCCGCCACCTGGACGGCATGCGCCCGATCTTCCTGCCCGACTTCCTGGTCAGCACGGTCGTCACCGAGGAGCGGCTCGCCCGGGAGGCGGCGGCCTTCGAGGAACAGGAGCGCCCGGTGCAGGACGAGCTGATCGAGAGGTACTCCCTCACCGTGGAGGACCGGACGGTCGGCGGCGTGCCCGTCCTGGTCGTCACCCCGCCGGAGATCGCACCCGGGCAGGAGGGGCGGATCGCCCTCAACGTCCACGGCGGCGGCTTCTTCCTGGGCAGCGCGCGCGAACGGGTCGGCCTGATGCTCGCCCACGAACTCGGGATGCCCGTGTACTCGGTGAACTACACGCTCTCCCCGCAGGCCGTCTACCCGCAGGCGGTCAACGAGGTCCTCGCGGTGTACCGCGAACTGGTCGCCGAGCACGACCCCGCCGACGTCATCGCGTTCGGCAGCTCCTCGGGCGGCAACCTCCTCGCCTCGGCCGTGCTCGCCGCCGCCGAGGAGGGCCTGCCGATGGCCGCCGCGCTCGCGCTGTTCACCCCCATCACCGACCTCACCGGTATCGGTGACAGCGTCGAGGCCAACGACCGCCGCGACGGCCTCGTCGCCAACCTGCGGATCGACGTCCCGGGCCGGGTCTACGCCGGGGACGAACCCCTGGACTCCCCCGGGGTCTCGCCGGTCTACGCGGACTTTCCCGCGGACTTCCCGCCGACCGTCCTCACCGCCGGGACCCGGGACATGAACCTCAGCGACAACGTCCGGCTCTCCTGGCGGCTGGAGGAGGCCGGGGTCGAGAACCGGCTGCTGGTGAGCGAGGGCATGTGGCACGGCCACCACTGGGAGGTCGACCTGCCCGAGGCGGTGCGGACGAGGGCGGCCGCGGCCGGGTTCCTCCGGGAGCACCTCGACGCCGCCGACGGGTAGGGGAGCGCCGTCGGGGCGCCCGAGGCCCCTTCGCTCCGGGCCTGTGGCGCGGCGGCCGCATCCCGCCCGCGGGACCTCGTGTTTCTCCGGGGGGTATGGGTGGGAAAGTGGCATTGGGTGTGCGCATCGGGCGTGCACGAGTGAGGGAGAGCCATGGACCTGACGGTCGTCGACGTGCCGGACCGCTCGCGGTACGAGGTCAGCGTCGATGGGAAGGTGGTCGGTTTCTCGGCGTACCACCGCTTGGAGGACGGGGTGCTGGCGCTCCCGCACGTGGAGGTGGACCCCGTCCACCAGGGGCGCGGGGTGGCGGCCGAGCTCATGCGCCGGTCGCTGGACGACGTGCGGGCCAAGGGGCTGAAGGTCATGCCGGTCTGCCCCTACGCGCAGGCGTACATCGCCAAGAACAAGGAGTACGCCGACCTCGTGCAGTGAGCCGGATCGCCCACGGGCACGGGCCTGCCGGTGGTGACGCCCCCGTGGACACCGGGGCGAGGGGGACATGTGGGCGCTTTCGTGATTTTCCGTCCATGTGATTGCATCCGTGTTCTTTCGGTCACGGCGAATCACCGCTAGTGTTCTGGGTCACAGTGGCGGTCATTGTGTTCGAGAGGGAGCCCCCCATGTCCATCGTCTCCATCGAGCCCGCCACCGCCGAGCGGTGGGACGACCTGGAGAACCTGTTCGGGCCGACCGGAGCCTACGGGCACTGCTGGTGCACCTTCTTCCGCAGGCGGGCCAAGGACTACACGGAGAGCACCACGTGCGAGCGGTCCAGGCGGGGTGCGGACAACAAGGAGGAGCTGCGCAGGCTCACCCTCGACGGCCGGGTCCCGGGCCTGCTCGCCTACGACGAGGAGGGCCCCTGCGGCTGGGTGTCGGTGGCGCCCCGGGGCGACTACATCCGGCTGTCCCGCTCCCGGACGCTGCGCCCCGCCGACCCCGACGAGCCCGGGGTGTGGTCCCTGGTGTGCTTCTGGCTGCCGCCGCGGCGCCGCCGCCGCGGGATGGGCGGCCGCCTGCTGGACGGGGCGATCGAGTACGCGCGGTCCCAGGGGGCGCGGGTGCTGGAGGCCTACCCGGTGGACACGGCCGGGGGCCGCGCGCCCAGCGCCGAGGTGTACGCCGGGACGGTGGAGATGTTCCGGAGGGCCGGGTTCACGCTGACGGACCACCACACCAGCGAGCGGGTCATCGCCAGGCTGGAGCTGAAACAGGAGTAGCGCTGGGAGCGCTCACGCGGGGGGTCGCGGCCCCCCGCGTTTTTTGTGCGCTCGGTACCCTCGTGCGCCCGGTGCCCCCGTGTGTTCGGTACCCCCCTGGGGTAATGTTCCGGGGGACGCGTCCATCAGGGGTGGGTCCGCTTGACGAAGTGATACCCCCTAGGGGTATGGTGGGTCGTGTTGGGACAGTCGCACGTCACTACAGGAGGCGAAATGGCCACCACGACCACCGCTGTTTACACCGTTGACGGCATGAGCTGCGGTCACTGCGTCAACTCCGTCACCCAGGAGGTCGGTGCGGTCGCCGGCGTCACCGACGTCCAGGTGGACCTGGGCGCCAAGAAGGTGACCGTGACCGGCGAGGGCACCGTGGACGACGCCGCCGTGCGCGCCGCCATCGACGAGGCCGGCTACGAGGTCCGCAGCTGAAAGACCGGCGACGGCCGGGGCCGGCCCCCGGGTCGGCCCCGAGCCGCGTTCCGGCAGGAGGAGCACCGAGAATGAGCGCACCCGTTGAACTGGCCATCGGCGGCATGACCTGTGCCGCCTGCGCCAACCGCGTGGAGAAGCGGCTCAACAGGATGGACGGCGTCACCGCCACCGTCAACTTCGCCACCGAGAAGGCCAAGGTCTCCTTCGACGGTTCGCCCGTGGCGGTCGAGGAGCTCATCGCCCAGGTCGAGAAGGCCGGGTACACCGCCGAGGTCCCCCGGCCCCCGCGGGCCGAACCGGAGCCCGGCGCCGCCCCCGACGACCCCGCCCGGCCGCTGCGCGACCGCGCCGCCGTCTCCCTGCTGCTGTCGGTCCCGGTCATCGCGATGGCGATGGTCCCCGCGCTCCAGTTCACCCACTGGCAGTGGGCCTCGCTCGCGCTGGCCGCCCCGGTCGTGGTCTGGGGCGCGCTGCCCTTCCACGTCGCCGCGTGGAAGAACCTGCGCCTGGGCACCGCCACCATGGACACCCTCGTCTCACTGGGGGTGACCTCCGCGTTCCTGTGGTCCCTGTACGCGCTGTTCCTCGGCACCGCGGGCGAACCCGGCATGACGCACGCCTTCGAGCTCACCATCGCCCGCACCGACGGCTCCGCCAACATCTACCTGGAGGTCGCCGCCGGGGTCACCTCCTTCATCCTGCTGGGCAAGTACTTCGAGGCCCGCTCCAAGCGGCGGGCGGGGGCGGCCCTGCGCGCCCTCATGGAGCTGGGCGCCAAGGAGGTCGCCGTGCTGCGCGGCGACCGAGAGGTCTTCGTACCCGTCGATCAGCTCTCGGTGGGCGACCGGTTCGTGGTCCGGCCCGGCGAGAAGGTCGCCACCGACGGAACCGTCGAGACCGGCACCTCCGCCGTCGACCTGAGCATGCTCACCGGCGAGTCCGTGCCGGTGGAGGTCGGCCCGGGCGACGCCGTCGTGGGCGCCACCGTCAACGCCGGCGGACGCCTCGTCGTCAGGGCCACCCGGGTGGGCTCCGATACCCAGCTGGCGCAGATGGCCCGCCTGGTCGAGGACGCCCAGAACGGCAAGGCGAAGGTGCAGCGCCTGGCCGACCGCGTCTCGGGGGTCTTCGTCCCCGTCGCCATCATCATCGCCGTCGCCACCCTCGGCTTCTGGCTCGGCACCGGCCAACCCGCCACCGCCGCGTTCACCGCCGCCGTCGCCGTCCTCATCATCGCCTGCCCCTGCGCCCTGGGCCTGGCCACGCCGATGGCCCTCATGGTCGGCACCGGGCGCGGCGCCCGGATGGGCATCCTCATCAAGGGCCCCGAGGTCCTGGAGAGCACCCGCCGCATCGACACGGTCGTGCTGGACAAGACCGGCACCGTCACCACCGGCACCATGGCGCTGGTGGAGGTCGTGGCCGCCGACGGCGAGGACGAGGACGAGGTGCTGCGGCTGGCCGGGGCGCTGGAGAACGCCTCCGAGCACCCCATCGCCCAGGCCGTCGCCGCCGGGGCCGCCGCCCGCGGCACCCTGCCCGCCCCCGAGGACTTCGCCAACGTCGAGGGCCTGGGCGTCCAGGGCGTCGTCGACGGCCACGCCGTCCTGGTCGGCCGCCCCGCTTTGTTGGAGGAGTGGTCCCAGCCGCTGGGCGAGGACCTCCGCCAGGCGATGAAGGAGGCCCACAACCTGGGCCGCACCGCCGTCGCCGTCGGCTGGGACGGCCGCGCCCGCGGCGTGCTGGCGGTCTCCGACACCGTCAAGCCCACCAGCGCCGAGGCCGTCCGCTCCTTCCGGGAACTGGGGCTCACACCCATCCTGCTCACCGGCGACAACGAGGCGGTCGCCCACACCGTCGCCGCCGAGGTCGGCATCACCGAGGTCATCGCCGAGGTCCTGCCCGAGGACAAGGTCGCCGTCATCGAGCGTCTCCAGTCCGAGGGCCGCACGGTGGCCATGGTCGGCGACGGCGTCAACGACGCCGCCGCGCTGGCCCGCGCCGACCTGGGCCTGGCCATGGGCACCGGCACCGACGTCGCCATCGAGGCCTCCGACCTCACCCTGGTCCGCGGCGACCTGCGGGCCGCCGCCGACGCCATCCGGCTCTCCCGCCGCACCCTCAACACCATCAAGGGCAACCTGTTCTGGGCCTTCGCCTACAACGCGGCCGCCATCCCGCTGGCCGCCGCCGGGCTGCTCAACCCGATGCTCGCCGGTGCCGCCATGGCCGTCTCCAGCGTGTTCGTGGTGACCAACAGCCAGCGGCTGCACCGCTTCGGCCGCTGAACCAGGTGCCCGCCCTCCCGGGAGGGCGGGCACCGCCGTGGCCGGGACCGGTCACGGACGCATCACTCCAGGTCACCGGGAGAGCAGGGGGCACAGGACGGACCGGCCCTCGCATCGGCGCGATCCGGGACGCTAGTGTGAGCCCGCACACCCGCAGGGGTTCCGGGCCGGGTACGTCCGGGACCACCGTGCCTGGCCGCGTCACCCCACCCTCCGAGGTCGCCGTGTCTTCAGGATGCCCCCACGCCGCGCTGTACCAGAGCGAGCCGCACCCCGACCCGTACGGCGCGTACGCGAAGATGCGCGCGGACCACGGGCCGGTGATCCCCGCCGAGCTCTCGCCCGGGGTGCACGGCTGGCTCGTCACGGACTACGCCACCCTGATCTCCTGGTCCCGGGACACCACCACGTTCACCCACGACGCCCGGCTGTGGCGGGACTTCACCGAGGGCCGGGTCGGCCCCGACAACCCCCTGCTGCCGATGATGGCGCCCCGCGCCAACGCCCTGTTCGTGGACGGGTCCGAGCACCAGCGGCTGCGCCGGGCGATCACCGACGCCCTGGGCGCGGTCACCACCGAGCACCTGACCGCGGTCACCGTCCGCTACGCCGACCGGCTCATCGACGAGTTCAGCGCCCGCGGCCAGGCAGACCTGCTCAACGAGTACGCGCGGATGCTGCCGCTGCTGGTCATGAACGACCTGTTCGGCATGGACGAGGACCAGGGGCTGCGGTTCGTCACCGCCATGCGCAACCTGTGGGCCGGGGTGGACGCCGAGCGCTCCAACGCCGAGGCCGAGCGGGCGCTGTCGGAGGTGGTGGACGCCAAACACCGCGAACCCGGCGACGACCTCACCAGCCGCCTGATCCGGCACCGCGCCGGGCTCTCGGACGAGGAGGTCATCATGCAGCTCCTCCTCATCATCGCGGCCGCCAACGAGCCCACCGCCGCCCTCATCGACTCCGCCCTGCGGGCCGTCCTGACCGACCCGTCCCTGCGCGTCCCCGGCGGCCCCTCCCCGGCGGTGCTGAACGACCTGGTGGAGCGGGTGCTCTGGCGCGACCCGCCGATCACCAACTACCCGGTGATCTACCCGCGCGTCGACGTCCCGCTGGACGGCGGCCGGGTCATCGAGGCCGGGTCGCCCATCCTGCTCGCCTTCGCCGCCGCCAACCACTTCTTCCAGAAGGAGAACGCCGAGCAGGTGTCCGACGGCGCCAACCGCGCCCACGTGGCGTGGGGCGCCGGACCCCACCGCTGCCCGGCCCGCGACGAGGCGACCACGATCGCCACCATCGCCACCCGCCGGATCCTGGAGCGGCTGCCCGACCCCGCCCTGGCCGTCCCGCCGGAGGAGCTGCGCTGGCGGCTGGCCACCCTGTCCTGGGCCCCGCTGGCCCTGCCGGTCCGCTTCACCCCGCAGCGGCCCGCGGACCCCGAGCCCGCCGCCGCGCCCGAGCCGGCCCCCGAACCCGCCCGGGGCGGGGCGGTGTCGTCCCTGTCGCACCTCCTGCGGAGGCTGCTGCGCCGCTCGTGACCGGCCGCTTCCCGGCCCCGCACGTTCCCTTTCCCCACCCCGCACACCCCTGCCCTCTGCCCCCCTGCGGAAGGATCTCTGTGGAACCCGTTCGTCTCGCGCCCGGAAACCTCCGGGCCCAGACCGCCCACCTGCGCGAACTCGGCCCCGTCGTGCCCGTCGTTCTGCCCGGCGACGTCGTCGCCTGGGCGGCCACCACGCACGCCGCCGTCACCGAGGCCCTGGCCCACCCCCAGGTGCAGAAGGACAAGAGGCACTGGCGGGCGTTCAACGCCGGGGAGATCCCGCCGGACTGGCCGCTGATCTCCTGGATCATCGCCGAGAACATGCTCACCAGCGACGGCGACCAGCACACCCGGCTGCGCAAACTGGTCTCCAAGGCCTTCACCCCGCGCCGCGTCGAGCACCTGCGCGCGGGCGTCGTCGGCATCGTCGAGGACCTGCTGGACGGGATGGCCGCCGAGGCGGAGCGCACCGGCGGGGTGGTCGACCTCAAGCCGCACTTCGCCCAGCCGCTCCCGATGACGGTCATCAGCGACCTGTTCGGGGTGTCCGCGGCCGACCGGGGCGAGCTGCACCGGCTGGTCAAGGTGTTCTTCGACCAGAGCATCGGCCCCGAGGCCGCCATGGCCACGTTCTTCGAGATGTGGACGCTGCTGACCGGGCTGGTCGCGGCCAAGCGCGCCGAACCCGGCGACGACCTCACCTCGGCGCTCATCGCCGCACGCGACGAGGAGGACCGGCTCAGCGAGGACGAGCTGATCTGGAGCCTGGTGCTCATCATCAGCGCGGGCTACGAGACCACGATGAACCTCATAGCCAACGCGGTCCGCGCCCTGGTCACCCACCGGGACCAGCTCAAGCTGCTGACCTCGGGCGAGGCCGAGTGGTCCGCCGCGGTCGAGGAGGTGCTGCGCTGGGACGGGCCGGGCGAGTTCGTGCCGATGCGCTACACCACCGGGGAGATCGAGCTGGCCGGGGTGCGGATCCCGGCGGGCGAGCCCCTGCTCATGGGGTACACGTCCGCGGGCCGTGACCCCGAGCGCCACGGCGACACCGCGCACCTGTTCGACATCACCCGGGAGGACACCTCCCACCTGGGCTTCTCCCACGGGCGGCACTACTGCCTGGGGGCGAGCCTGGCCCGGATGGAGGTGAACGAGGCGCTGCCGCGCCTGTTCGAGCGCTTCCCCGGTCTGGACCTCGCGGTCCCCGCGGAGGACCTGCCGCCGCTGCCGTCCATCATCGTCTCGGGGGTGGAGAGCCTGCCGGTGCGCCTCCACGGCTGACCTTGCCGCAGGGGGTGAGGGCCGCAGGAGGCCTCCCGCCCTGGCCCCGGGGGGTTGCCCACTTGTGCGGGGTCCTCGTCCTGGGGGATTGCCGTGGGCGGCCTCCTTTTTTGTGCTCGGGATCAGCTTTTGCGCTCGGGGTGGGCGGGTGGGTGTGGTGTTAACGCTGTGGGGTGCGGGGGTGGTCTGTTCGGGGTCGTGGCCCTGGCGGGTGCGC